>CAKSGI010000351.1 GCA_934454005.1 uncultured Eubacteriales bacterium
ACCCAAGACAATGCATTCGGAAATGGTGCTAGATTAATCGGTTCACGTATTCCTACAAAAGAAAGAAGCGTGAAAGCTACCTTTAAAGGTTCGCTAGAAGAAAAAAGAGAAGAAAGGGAGAAGCTACGGCGCTTCTTCCAATATTCTCATGTATTTGATGTGATTGTCGAGTATATGGGAGAAAAGAAATATTGTAGAGGTCGTTTGTATGCTTATAGCTTACCTACAGTTAACATCTATAAAGATTTAGAACTTAACTTTACGATTCTTTGCACGCAACCTTTATTGCTTTCATTTGATGATTTCGCAAGAAATATTGCGGAAATTGGTGAAGGTTTAGCGTTCAACTTTGAAATACCGGAAACAGGCGTAAACTTTGGAACATTTACATTCGCTAGAGAAATTTATATTGACAATCAAGGTGACACAGAAACATATTGCAGAGCCGTTATTGAAGCATTTGGAGAAGTTACAAATCCAAAACTATTCAATAAAGATAAATATATTCGTGTATTAGATACATTGCATAATGGGGATGTATTAGAAATTGATTTGGTTTCTGAGCCTATTTCGATAAAAAAGAACGGTGTGAATTGTATTGGAAAAGTTGACAGAACCTCATCATTCAATGATATGACTATTCAGCTAGGTGAGAATATCATAGGATATACGGCAGACAATGGAGATACGAACCTAGCTTGTACGGTTTATTACAATGAAAGGTATTTAGGTTTATAGTATGTCTTATTTCGGATTAGATAAAGATTTCAATATCGTCACACATCTAGCACCTTATAACGTGCAGTGGAATCGGCGTTATTATTAAACAGGATATTTCGAGATTTATATTGATATAGGGCAGTATTCAAGCAATATCAAATATATTTATTCGACTGAGGATAAAGAGTTAGGAATCGTTGAAATGCCTCACTATTCGGTTTCAAACAACACGAAACAAATGTTATTAAAAGGCTCTTTCTTTGAAAAGATTCTAGCAGATGATTGTATTTATCCTACATTCTCAAGCAGTGGAAAAATTGTTGATGTGGTCAAAAAGCTATTAGACAAGTATTGCTCATGGGAAATGGGGTATAGATATGATGAATCCATTACGGATAGAGTAGACTTTCAAGAAACAGGAGCAAACCTCGATGAGAAGCTCTATGCGTTGTTATATCCGTTAGAATTGTCTTTCCGTATAGAATATGATTATGTTTCAAGTACGTTCACATTCGTGTTGTATCGTGGGCGAGATTTGACGCAAAGCAATGCAGATGGAAACAACTTCGTTACCTTTTCCACAGAGTTTGGAAACATTGAAGAACCGGACGTTATGATTGATTCTAGTAAATACAAGAACTATGCAATCATTTGTGGAGAAGGACAATCAGAAGAGCGTATTTACGTAGAATATGACGCTAGGATAGACAAGAATGAACGAATCAAGAAATTGTTCGTAGACGCACGTTCTGAGCGTATGGGGGATGGTGTAACACTTGACGAATATAAAAAGGTACTGATTCAAAAAGGAATTGAAAAACTAGCAGATTGTCAAATTGAAGAGAATGTGAATTTCGGATTGAATACTGATTCATACGAATACAAAGTTGATTTTGATTTAGGTGATAAAGTAGATGTTATAGTGGCAGATATTGGTTTAGTAATGACGGCAAGAATTAGAAATATCTTTGAAGTTATTAAGAATGGATATAGAACCTTAGAATTAGAGGTTGATAATTTAAAAATCATGTAAGGAGTGAATTTAATAGAAAAAAATGGAGGATTTAAACAAATAGCAAGAAGTATGTTTTTTCTAGATAAGATTAATGCAATGTGTGGCGTTGCCGTAGCCGTATTAACATACGTATTAGGCGAGCATTGGTATTTATTTGCGTTCTTCTTATTTATGAATGTTGTGGATTATATTACAGGGTGCATGAAATCTGCAATCGCCCATAAAATCAATAGCAATAAAGGTTGGATTGGTGTCCTAAAAAAGCTAGGCTATTGGATTATGATTATTGTAGCATTCACATTCAGTGCATTCTTAGTAGAAGTAGGAAAAATTCTAGGAATTGATTTCCATGTGTCTACATTGCTAGGTTGGTTTGTGTTAGCTTCACTATGTATTAATGAATCTCGTAGCGTTATGGAGAATTTATTACAATGTGGATATAATGTGCCAAAAGTATTAACTAAAGGATTAGAAGTAGCAGATAAACTCATTAACGAAGAACAAGACGATGACGAATCAAGTACCTTGGAATAAGATTATTCTTGAAGAATTTATTAATCTAGCTTTATTGACTAAAGATGAAGAAATGATTCTAAGAACTAGGATATACGGATGGACAGTTAGGGAACAAGCCGACCGATTGAATATGAGTGTTTCTAGTGTAAATAGAATCATCAAAAGGATAAAGAACAAGTATGATGAAGTAGAAAAGTATAGCGCAATCTTACCACCAAGAAAAAGCAGTGAAAAAGAAACGTATCTAGACAAAAATTAAGAGGTTGAAAGACCTCTTTTT
>CAKSGI010000352.1 GCA_934454005.1 uncultured Eubacteriales bacterium
ATCCATGTGTGCGAAACCTTCATATTCAATTAATCCCAGTTCCTTTGATTTCAAAAGAGCTACATTAAAGTCTTCTTCTGTTCCGTGCCCCTGCATAAAATTACAAAACATTCTGCGATTATAATAATTTAGATATCCATATTTATATGCTTTTGTTTCAAGTTGTAAATTATCAGAGTTAAAAAATTTAAACAATTTCGTTAAATCACTATCTGCATCGTTTATATTTAGCAGCCAAATATTATTATTGATTTTTTCTGAAAAAGTTTCAATTAAGATATCATTCGGTAATTCTAATGTAGAATACTTATAGACGTTTATAATCTTGTCAAACTCTTCATTAGCAAGATCATATGAATTTGTATATTTATAGCAATTGCCAAGTACAAATATATTTTTGATATCAGTATAATCATAATCCCTTAAAATCTTTTTGTTTTCTTTTTGTATTGTTTTTGCAATCTTTTCCGCCGCGAAATAATTTGCATTGTCATGTAAGTCGTCTCTAAATTTTGCACAAATAGCTCGGTATTTCCAAAAATATTTACCTCCTAAAGAGATTAATTGATAATAACATTCGCTTTCGATAATATAGCCTTTTGTCTGACAAAAAAGAACAAATTCTCCAATCTTATCCCTATATATATCTTTCTTTTTCAATTTAAACTCTTCTAAATAAATATCATGAAATGGATATAATTTACCAGAAATTTCCTTTATTATATTTTTATTACATAACATAGATATATCATCATAGATTTCCTCTCCCCAAAATTCAATAAGCGCACAAACATCAACACCACTTTCAAGTGTATATACAAAATTAAAAACCATATTTGAATAATAGCTAGACAATACCTTATTCGCAATTAAATTATTTTGCACTAATGATAATTGGTCAAGAATATCTTTAAATTTCAAGGATGATTCTATAAAATTCTGATTATTAAATAAATTAATTTTTTCCTTCAATTCACATAATAAATCATATAAATATAATGCAGTTATATTTATATTTAATCCTTGGATTAGTGAAATTAATACAGGAAAGTGCCCAAGATTTTTTTCAATAGAAACGGTTATATCATTAATAGAGGGTCTTTGTATTACGTTATAAAAACATGCATTTAACTTCAAAAATTCTGCCAACTGTTTATTTTCAGAAAAAGTTGGTCGAGTAAAAAGAAAAATTCTTTTACTTAAATAATGTCTATATGCCCACGAAAGTATAGAATGAAATAATTCCAATACTTCCGAACTTCCTTTATGAATATCATCTATATAGATATGTTGTTGTAAAAAATGAGCCGATTTATTTTCAATTGAATTTTCCAAACAATAAGTAACAATTTTATCACAAGTTATTCTCGAAGTAATTCCATCATTGATTTCTTTTAAAACATCCTTAACAACAGAATTTAAATTCAAAAATTGAAAATCTTCTATTTTAAGTTCCCAAAGACTGCCAAATTGGCAAAAAATAAATAATTTGTAACACAATAAATAATCCTTTTCTGTATTCCCTGAAAAATTCAAGAGAATGGAAGAAAATAAAGATGATGTGTTATTCCGAATTTGATTTAACAAATATGTCTTACCGCACCCGGCATCGCCGACAATTAAAAAAAATAAATTATCTGAAGCATTAGATGTAATGAACATATGGATGTCGTTTAAGATTTTTATTTGCGACTGGATAAATAATTGAGGGGTATATAAATCTAATATTTTTAAATCACTAATCACATATTTTTTTATTCCTGAATAGCTTCTTATTTCTATAGAATAATTCGATTTTGATTCGATCAATCTAACCGGAATAAATAATGAATTATTTCCTTTTTCAACCAACCAACTCCTTATATCCTTATTTTCGTTTGAGTAATCTGGAATATAACTAATCGCTTTATCTAAAATAAGTTCAACGTTTTGTTTTTCAGAAGAGTTAAATCGAATATATAAAAGATATTCTTTACGCAATTCTAATGCAGATAACTTAAAAAAATTATTATCTCCACAATCATATTTATCCATAAAACATACTGTTTCAATTTTATCTTCAATATAATATTTTTGAGCACTTATTGTATGGAAATACCTATCTTCAATTATAGGATTTTCAGCTAACCAATTTTCTATTTCCTCTCCATTTATATAATATATTTTAAGATTATCTCTCTTTCGAGCAAATACATCTGCACGTCTTTTATAATCTTCACTGATATGCGCGTTTGTTATAAAAGCAATTGCAACGACATGTCCATCTAATAAACTAGATACTAAGGTTGAATCTAAATGACTTTTGGAAATACTTTTATTTATATTAATAGAATATTTTGCTTCATACCAATACTTTATTGTTGTATTAAATGGCAAAGAAGAAATTATACTTTCCCCGTCTTTATTTCCATCATTTGTCAACTTTGTTTTTTCCCATATTATATTGGGATAATTATTGGACATATAATCAAATGCCAAATTTTCAAATATTTTATTGTCAATTTTTTCCCATGCTATCATGCGTATACC
>CAKSGI010000353.1 GCA_934454005.1 uncultured Eubacteriales bacterium
GATATCATCTGCTTTAATGAAGCGGAAGCGGTTGCTGCTTTGGATCCGGACGTTGAAGCGGATTCTGTGGAAACGGGATTGAAGTCAAAAAAAGCAAAAGGAAAACGTGCAGCTGACATTTCCAGACTCCCAGTTGTTCCTGTTGAGCACATGCTGACACAGGAAGAACTGGATGCAGAATTTGGAGAAAATGGCTGGTGCCGGCTAGAAGATGAAATCTACAGGCGTTACCATTTCGTGCCCATGAAAGTGGAACTGGATAAACACCATGTTGGTGTATATAAGTCTAAAAAGGACAATCATTTCAGAAAGGCTGCCCATCCGGCATATCTGCTGCGGAACAGTCTGGTGTCCCCATCTCTTCTGGCGGGTATCTGGAATGCAAAGTATGTAAATGCCACTCCGTTGTACCGGCAGGAGCAGGAATTCCAGAGAATGGGACTTGCCATCGACAGGACAGACATGGCACGCTGGACAATCCAGTGTGCAGAACGGTATCTGGCAATCATCTATGATTACCTGCATAAAGAGATGTACAAATATCACGTACTGCAAGCAGACGAAACGCCGATGCGGGTCACAAAAGAAAACCGCACGGAAGGCACAAAAAACCACATGTGGGTTTACCGTACCGGAAGGATGTATGCGGATAAACAGATTGTCCTGTATGAATACCAGCCTACACGGAATGCCTGCCATCCGAGAGAATTCCTGAAGAATTTTGCGGGTGTCTGTGTAATGGACGGATATCAAGTCTACCATACAATCGAAAAAGAACGGGAAGATCTGAAAATCGCAGGATGCTAGGCGCATGCCAGACGGAGATTTGATGAAGCCTTAAAGGCTTTACCGAAAGCTTCCCAGAAATCATCACTTGCATATCTGGCACTTTCGCAGATACGGGCGATTTACCTGGAGGATAATAAGCTGTCCGGAATGAATCCTGAGGAACGGGCGCACCATCGGCAACTGACAGTGAAACCACTGGTCAATGTTTATTTCGCGTGGGTAAAACAAAACCTGCTGAAAGTCCCACCGAAGGGTAAAACAGCAAATGGATTTACGTATTCCATCCATCTGGAAAGCTATCTCAGAACATTTCTGGATGATGGCGAAGTCCCGCTTGACAATAATGTAGCAGAACAAACAATCCGTCCATTTTGTGTCAGCAAAAAGAACTGGGTGATGATTAATACAATCGCAGGTGCGGAAGCAAATGCCATCATCTACAGCATTGCTGAAACGGCAAAGGCAAACAATCTGAAACCGTATAATTATTTTGAATATCTGCGGGAAGAGATTCCAAAGCATATGGATGACCATGACACCAGCTTCTGTAAGGATCTGCTTCCTTGGTCAGACAACCTTCCATCTGTATGCAGGAAGTGATTTCGCCGCTCTTTGGAGCGGCTGTTCTTGTGATGGTACCCACTATGAGGCGTTTACCTATAAAAAACATATCCTCCAAACTACTATGTATGATTAACATAACATAATAAAATATTACAACATTCTAATAAAGTTTACAAAAAATAATCTTATATTTTTTAATTTTATTCTCAAAATAAACCAAAATTCCCAAAACTCTTAACTATGATTTTGTTAAAATAATCCAAACAATACTTTCTTTACTTCCAAAATTTTTTTCATCGCCTAGTACAATTTGTTTGAAGCCTATATCGGTTGCAATATCACAAAAAGTATTAATATCATAATTACTCCACACCATAGGTTTACCACAAAAATTTGATTTATATTTTATAATACCGCTATCATTTTTTCGTATATTCAACAAAACAATCCCTTGCTTTGTCAATCTGCTATATATGTTCTGCAGTAATAATTTATGCTGTGTTCTATGTACATGAAATAACGAATAGAGTAACATTATACCATCATACATAACATCTTCACAATAATTCATAAAATTTTCACATACATAAGTTGCTTTTGGAACATTTTTCTTTGCCATTAGAATATGCTTTTTACAGAAATCAACACCCGTTATAAAACACTCTTTTTGTGCCAAATATTCGTCATAAGGTTTCCCCGTACCACATCCTAGATCTAATATTCTAGGACGTTCTTTTCGTATTTCATCGATAAATAAATCTAATGCTCTTTTTTCAAAAAGCGTAATTGAGCGCTTCCTATACAATTTATCATACTCATTTGAATTGTATGATTTTTGTACGATGTTATTCATCATTTTGGATGCTATTGTATCTACTAATGTCATGCTTTGAAAAGAGCTATGCATGAATTTCTCCCCCTAGTTCTATTTTCTTTTCACAAAACATATTTATTGGACATCTATCGCACATCGGTTCTGTTGGTCTACAAATATCCCTTCCTATAGCCCAAAAGGATGATGTCAATCTGCCCGGGAAAGGAGGATATATTTTTCTTGCTGCTTCCATCACATCCTCGATAGTATCTTTTTTTACAAAACCTGCTCTCAAACAGATTCTTCTAATATGAATATCATATGCTATGTTGATATTTTCCTTATCTATTACATCAATAT
>CAKSGI010000354.1 GCA_934454005.1 uncultured Eubacteriales bacterium
GAGTAGAACTTGCTTCAGAGTTCAGATATAGAAGAATGTCATTGAATAAAAACTCTCTGGTTATAGTAATCAGTCAATCTGGAGAAACTGCGGATACGTTGGCGGTGTTACGCCTGGCAAAGGAAAAAGGAATCACAACATTGGCAGTTGTGAATGTTGTTGGCAGCAGTATTGCACGTGAAGCAGATAAAGTATTCTATACACTTGCCGGACCGGAAATATCGGTAGCAACAACAAAGGCTTATAGTGCTCAGTTTGTGGCAATGTACTGTCTGGCTGTTCAGTTTGCAAAAGTCAGAAATATGATTACAGAAGAACAGTACAACAATTATCTTTCTGAGCTATTGACAATTCCGGAGAAGATCCAGAAGATATTGCAGGATAAGGAAAGACTTCAATGGTTTGCTGCAAAATATGCAAATGCACATGATGTATTCTTTGTTGGCAGAGGAATTGATTATGCGATTTCTCTGGAAGGAAGTTTGAAATTAAAGGAAATTTCATACATTCATTCGAAAGCATATGCAGCAGGAGAGTTGAAACATGGTACGATCAGCCTGATAGAACCAGGAACTTTGGTAATTGGTGTATTAACGCAAAGTGACCTTTATGAGAAAACGATTAGTAACATGTTAGAATGTAAAAGCCGTGGGGCATACTTGATGGGATTAACAACATATGGGAAATATGAGATTGAAGATCAGGTAAACTTTGCAGTATACGTTCCAAAAATTGATGAGCATTTCGTAGGAAGCCTTGCAGTGATTCCGTTACAGTTAATGGGATATTATGTTAGTGTAGCCAAAGGTCTGGATGTAGACAAGCCAAGAAATCTGGCAAAGAGTGTGACTGTGGAATAAAAATATTTGAAATTAGTACTCTGGGTTGGCATAGAGATGGATGTCAGCCCAGAGTATTGGCACAATTTGATTGAAGTGACCATTGGTGTCAGATACTATTAAATTTTTATGAGGTGAGTAATGGCTTGCGTAATATCACCAATAATTAAAGTAACGGAAATGTGCAATTTTGACTGTGTTTTCTGCAGATATTCGAATCATAAACAAAATACTGGAATCATGAATGTTGACATAGTAAAAAAAATATTAGAAGAATCAGCGGAAATTAATGCGGAAACAAACCAAAAAGTAAAAGTGCTTTTTCATGGTGGCGAACCGCTGTTATGGGGAATTGAGCGTTTTTACGAGATTTATGAATATGAGAAAGAACTTTCAGATAAGACAGGTGTTAAGTTTACTAACAGTATCCAGACAAATGCATCACTGATAGATGATGAATGGATCAGATTTTTTAAAACGTCCCATATTGGCATTGGGATAAGTTTGGATGGACCGATTGGTGTAAACGCACATTTTTCTCAGGATGAAAGTCTGTCGTTTAAAAGAACGATTTCTATATTGGATAAACTGAAAAATCAAAAAGTGTCATTTGGAATATTAAGTGTTATTACAAATAAGCATATTGTGAATGGGGCTGAAAGTTTTTATGATTTTCTAGTGGAAAATAGTATTAAAAACTGTGGACTATGTTACTGTTATAACCCAGATGACAAATGTTCTGTAGATTCAGAAAAACTTGGTTATTACTTATCTGATCTTTTTGATTTATATTTTGATGGCGAAGCAAGAGTGAATATCAGGGAATTTAATAATGCTATTTCAGCAATATTGACAGGAAAACACAGATGTTGTAGCCATCATCAAAGGGAACGGTGTGGATATTATCTAACATTTTTGCCTTCAGGAGATGCTTTCTTTTGTGACCCATATAATTTGCGAAAAGAAAATTGTTTAGGTAATATCTCGGAACGTAGTATTTCAGACATGGTATCATGCAGTAAACATCAGGAGCTGTTTAATATGATACAAAAACAGGTTAGGGATTATTGCAACAAGTGTTCTGTAAAAGATATTTGCGGATATGGGTGTCCGCGGACAGACAGGGATAATGAAATAAACTATTTCTGTTCGGCAAATCAAATATTATATTCACATATTACAAATACAATAAAAGACAGGAGGAAATCTAAATGAGTAACGGGATGAAAATCATTGCAGAAATTCTGGATGAATATCCACATGATCACAGCCATGACAGGTCAGGGGATTCTTACAATGATTGTGATTGGAATGATGACTGGAATGATGACTGGAACGATGACTGGAATGATGATTGGAACGATTACTAATTGTTGATGTAAAAATAAGGTGCCTGACACTGTGAAATTCGAGGAATGTCTATTATATTGTTAATCTGGAATTTGCCAGATTAACAATGGGAGAAGCTCATTTCTATAATCTTGACGGAGATGAAATCGAAAAACAGACGACAGAAATTAAGTGGAATGCCGAAGCTGCTGAAAAAGCGGGATTTGAACATTTTATGATGAAAGAAATCCATGAACAGCCGAAAGCAGTCAAGGACACTTTAGGTTCTGTAATAAAAGATAATTGTATTGATTTATCTTCGGTTGAGCTTACAGAAGATGAAATC
>CAKSGI010000355.1 GCA_934454005.1 uncultured Eubacteriales bacterium
GGTTTACAGTTTCTGAAATCTCAAATAATAGGTGTTTATTTGCTACCGTGGGATATTGATATAATATTGGAAATGGGACAGTATATTTTGTTGGGAAATATTATATGGAAACACTATCGACATTACTTTAACAAATATGTATTAGAATCAAAATTTATAACCATTTTCATTTTTATTATTGGTAATGTAACTTTGGGAGTGATTAATAGTAAAGTTGATTTGTATTTTGGCGAGGTAGGCAATTATTTTATTTATATAGTATCTGCATACATGGGGATTGTGATGATATGCAAGTTAAGTTATAAAATTAATAATTCAGTACTGTCATACATAGGAAGAAACAGCTTATATTTTTATATATTACAGGAATTTACATTTTCTTTTGCTACAAAAATTCTCCCGTTCATGAGTTCAACAATAATAATTTTAAGATATATTTCTATGGTTGGGGTAAATATTATAGGAGAAGCAATGGTTTATATCATATTAAAATGTAAGGACAAAGTTAAACTATTGGAAAAAAGTACAAAAATGAGGAGATAGTAACTATGAAGATTGCAATTGTTACAAATGGCAAATTACCATTGCCTAGTGTTAATGGTGGTGGTGTAGAAACTTTGGTTAATACAATTTTGTCAGTAAACGAAAATAAGGGTTTATTAAAAATTGATATTTACTCAGTTTATAACAATGAAGCGGAACGAAAAAGTAGAAATTATTCTTATTCCAAGTTTGTTTATTATAAATATCAAAATGACTCTATTAAATTAAAGTTAAAGAGGTATGCTAAAAGAAAACTTTGGGGAGAACGAACTTATCCGGAACCTATAAATTTTTCTAAAATAAAGCGTGAGATATCGAGAAAAGAATATGATTTAATTATTATAGAAAATACTTTACAACCCTTGTCTGGTTTAATTAATAAGTTTGGTAAAAAAGTGATACTGCATTTGCATAATGACTGGATAAATAATAGTTTAGATATAAAATATCAAAATAGAGTTGCTAAGTTAATAAATAAATCAGCAGGGATAGTTACCATAAGTGAATTTATGAAAAAAAGAATTTTAGGTATAAGTAATTTGGATAAAAGAAAAGTTCAAGTGCTTAAAAACTGCTATGATAGTTCATTTGAAAAAAGTAATTATTTAATGTTTGATAGCAAAAAATTAAAAAAAGAATTGGGTATTTCAGATAAAGATTTCGTAATCGTGTTTTGTGGAAGATTGGTCAATGAAAAAGGCGTTTGGGAATTAATGAGTGCCGTGAAAGGAATAGAGTTCGATTATAAATTATTAATTATTGGAGAAATAGAATATGAGAGAGAGTACTCTCAAAAACTTCTGAGTGAATCAAAAAGAAATAAAAACATAATAATGACAGATTACATTGAACATTCAGAGTTATATAAATATTATAAAATTGCAAATCTGGCAGTTGTACCATCGAAATGGGATGAACCGGCAGGGTTAGTGGTATTAGAATGTCTAAAAATGAATTTGCCGTTAATTACAACACGTGTCGGTGGAATACCGGAATACGTCTATGGCAACAATTATGTTATGTGTGATACTGATAACCTAGAACAAAATTTATTAGTAGAAATAATTAATGCAAAGCATAATATTGATGCTGGAAATACTATAGGGAACAAAAAAGTTATTGAGAATAAACCATATAGTAGTGAAGAATATTATGATGGATTTGTAACAATGATTAATAAAATATTAGAATGAAATAAAAATATAAATGAAGGAATTTAAAGTTAACATGAAAAAACAATATAACGGAATTGATATAATAAAGTTTTTTATGGCAATATGTGTTGTAATAATACATTTGACGCCATTTGGATCTTTGGGAAGCAATGTTGATTTTGCCTTTGATCAAATACTGACAAGAGCGGCAGTTCCTTTCTTTTTTGTAGCTTCCGGTTTCTTTTTGAAAATGAAATTGGATAGAACAACTACAAATAAAGAGTATAATGATGTTGTTCTTGGATTTGTAAAAAGAATTGCAATATTATATGGAATTTGGACACTTATATATTCACCGTGTATTATCTTTTGGATAAAACAGGATGGAGACACTGTGCTTACATATCTACAAAAATGCATATTCGATGGTTCATATTTACATTTGTGGTATTTGCCATCTGTTATAGTCAGTGGATTTTTAGCAGCTTTTTTAGTGAAAAAGATTGGCATTAATAAAAGCATAATAATTGCCTTTGTATTATATTTAATAGGTCTTTTAGATACAAGTTACTACGGACTGATTAAGAATAATTCGGTTTTGATTAAGCTGATTGGAAAATACGAAGACGTATTTATAACAACAAGAAATGGATTGTTTTTCGGTCTTATATTTGTATTGATTGGCTTTTTGATATACGAAAGGAGAGATAAATATTCATTAAAAAATAATGCCATTATGTTGATAGTGGCAATAGTAGGGCTTGCAACAGAGATGGTTGTATTGTGGAAAACGGGAATAGGAAGGTCCTATGA
>CAKSGI010000356.1 GCA_934454005.1 uncultured Eubacteriales bacterium
AACAAGCCCTACTTTTTCGCTCCATTCTGGACGCAATTCCAATATTTTGTTATAAATTTTCATTGCTATCGTGCGCGAATATGCAACAATCATAGCTTTTCCTGTCAATAAATCTGCACGATTGTTCTCATAATGCCCTATAATATCGGTGACAAGCGAATGGATCGTTTTCTCATTTCCTAATATTGCTTCCATCTGCCCTAGCTGCTTTTTGCTTTTTTCAATAACTTCTGCATCTGCACTTGCCGCCATTAAATCATATTCCGTATCAATTAATTTCAGCGTCTGTTCATCAAGATTAAGTTTAATTACTCTACTTTCATAATAAACCGGCTTCGTCGCACCATCTTCAACTGCTTGTGTCATATCATAAATATCAATATAATTACCAAACACCTCTTTCGTACTTCTATCTTTCAATGAAATAGGCGTTCCCGTAAAACCTACATAAGTAGCATTAGGTAAATTGTTCCGAATAACTCTAGCAGTACCAATTTTTATTTCTCCAGTCTTTGTATCAACTTTTTCCTTCAATCCGTACTGTCCACGATGCGCTTCATCTGCCATTACAATAATGTTCCGGCGTTCTGACAAAGGTTCCTCTGCCTCTTCGAATTTTTGCATTGTTGTAAAAATAATGCCATTCGCCTGCCTTCCATTTAACCAGTCCATTAGTCCGACATCCTCTTTAGACGAATGAATCCCCAGTTTTCTGCATGTTGCCTGTACCGGTTCCTGTCTCAAAAAACGACTGCATTTCAAAAACTGTCCATACAACTGATTGTCCAAATCATTTCGATCGGTTATTACAACAATCGTTGGACTGTCTAGCTCAAACTGTAATAAGTGTGCATAAAATACCATTGATAAAGATTTTCCCGAACCTTGCGTATGCCAGAAAACCCCTCCTTTACCATCTGTTTTTATTGCCTTTTTTGCCATCTCAATTGCTTTTTTCACAGCAAAATATTGATGATATCCTGCAAGAATCTTTAAATGCTGCAACCCCTCATCTGAAAAACATATGAAATTTTTAATGATATCCAGTAATCGGCTTTTTTCGAACATCCCATCAAAAAACGTATCGAATTGGGCTTGTTTTGTATTTTCATAATTTCCATCTTTTGTCTTCCACTCCATAAAACGATCTTCACCAGAAGTAATTGTACCTGCACGCGATGTAAGATGGTCACTTATAACACAAATACAATTGTAAATAAACATAGATGGAATTTCCTGCATATAATTTCGTATTTGCGCATATCCCTCTGATGCATCTGTTTCTTCTCTAGATGGTGATTTCAACTCAATCAACACAATCGGAAGTCCATTTAAGAACAAAATAATATCCGGACGTCTATTACTGTTTTCAACAAACGTCCACTGATTTGCCACAATAAACGAATTATTGTCAAGATTTTCATAATCCACTAAATAAACAATGGCATTTTTTTCTTCTCCCTGCTCATTGTATCGCACTTCAATTCCATTCTGTAAATAATCCATAAAAGTTTCGTTTTTTTGAATCAATTCGCCGTTTTCGTAGTTCTTTAATTTATACACAGCCTCATTAATTGCTTCCGCCGGTAATGCCGGATTCAGTCTATAAATATATTCCAAAAGCACTTCATCATACAATGGACTCTGAAAATCACGTTCCACGTTCGGACCATATGCATATTGATAGCCCATATTCCGAAATAATTCTAAAACCGCCTCTTCATAATTTGCCTCCGAAAATGTTGTACCCATATTTTAACACCTCCTACTTCAAAACAATTTGTTTGCGTATTTTATCCTCAACTTTTTCCAACTTGTAGTAACTCTCAACCAACTTATTCATCGCATCATAAACATCTTTTCTATAATTTGGCTCACGATATATCACACACAAATTTTCTAGTTCTGTCCTACTCTTATATCTTTCTTCTATCTTATCACAAATAATCTGATATTGATACATTCTCCATAAAACCTCTCCATAATCTGAAACAAATTCACTACAGAAAAATCTTTTCTTCCCCTTAAAAATCAATTCTATTCTAGTTGCAGTGCTTTTGATTTCCTCTAATTTTTTTAATAATTTAACTCTGTAATTGTCATCCGATGAATTCTTTATTGCATCACTTAATTCTTTTAAACAAGAATTATTTGTTAAAAATCCAAAAATTAGCTTATTCGACACACACACATCATCTCTATATTCTCGAAAATGCGCCTTATTGCTGTTACATAATTCCATAAGCCCCTTAACAAACATATATGTATTTAATCTTTTTTCAAATAAAGCCTGTTTATTACTTAATCTCATCTGTTGTCTTGTTTGAACCAACGCAATAATAGTACCTGCCACGGTGATAACAGATAGTATTAATTCATATATCCATTTTTCCATCTAATTCCTCCTAACTAATGAGTGTAAACAATAATTTAGAGCAGCAGACGCAGGCATATTTTGACGAGCTTTTCGTTGTTAATGCTGATCCAAATTGGCCA
>CAKSGI010000357.1 GCA_934454005.1 uncultured Eubacteriales bacterium
CTACCGATATTTCCGGTCCGGCAAGTGTATAGAATACTTTATCTGCTTCACGTGCAATACTGCTGCCAACAACATTTACGACTGCCAACGTTGTGATTCCTTTTTCCTTTGCCAGACGTAACGCCGCCAACGTATCTGCAGTCTCCCCGGACTGACTGATCACTATAACCAGAGAGTTTTTATTTAATGACATTCTTCTATATCTGAACTCCGAAGCAAGTTCCACTCTTACCGGAATATCTGACAAATCTTCTATTACATATTGTGCAGCCATTCCAACATGCCATGCAGAACCACATGCAACAATATAAATCTGATCAAATCCCCGAATTTCATCTTCTGTAAGTTCAACAGAAGATAAATCAATAGCATTATCTTTTATTACAGATCCTAAAGTATCCTTGACGGCCTTCGGCTGTTCATGGATTTCTTTCATCATAAAATGCTCAAATCCCGCTTTTTCAGCAGCTTCGGCATTCCACTTAATTTCTGTCGTCTGTTTTTCGATTTCATCTCCATCAAGATTATAGAAATGGGCTTCTCCCGGTGTTAATCTGGCAAATTCCAGATTACCAATATAATAGACATTCCTCGTATATTTCAAAATGGCAGGCACATCAGAAGCAACATAGGTTTCTCCCTCGGTCACACCAATAATCATCGGGCTATCTTTTCTTGCTACCCAAATTTCTCCCGGATAATCTTTGAACATAAGTTCCAGGGCATATGAACCACGCACACGAACCATCGTTTTAGCAATCGCATCAATCGGTCCGAGATTATACTTCTTATAATAATAGTCCACTAATTTAATTACTACCTCTGTGTCAGTCTGACTGTAAAAAGTATAACCATGCTTTAATAATTTTTCTTTAAGTTCTGTATAATTTTCAATAATACCATTGTGTACGCCAACTACTTCTGATTCTACTTCTCCAGAACCTGATCTTGTACAATTTCCAGATACATGCGGATGTGCATTAATCTGACTTGGCTCTCCATGTGTTGCCCAACGTGTATGTCCGATTCCACATGTTCCTATCAGTGCTTTTCCTTCATCTGTTTTTTCAATCAGATTGCCTAATCTTCCCTTGGCTTTAACCACCTGTGCCAAACGCTCCCCATCTCGCACAGCGATTCCAGCCGAATCGTACCCTCGGTACTCTAATTTAGACAGACCATTTAATAAAATAGGTGCTGCCTGCTGTGTTCCAGTAAAACCAACTATTCCACACATTTCAATCTCCCCATTCTTATCATTGTATTCTCTATTATTCTAACAATCTATTCTTTATTTTTTTTGCAGGTGTTCCTGCAATAATAATATTGGACTCTTCAAAATTTTTTGTCACAACAGAATTAGCCCCTATAATATTGTTGTTTCCTATTTTGACATCTCCACATACTACTGCATTTGTATATAATGTAACATGATTTCCAAGTCTTGGTTCTCTTTCGCCACCACCATTTGATACAATTGCAGAATTTACAAATAGCCTTGCATCTTCACCAACATCTCCATTAGTTATAATAGAGCCTAAGTGGACTATACATAACCCCTTTCCACAACTGTTCAATCTAACTTTCATACCATATTTAAATCTTAATCTATTTAATTTGACCAAGCTCAAATAGTACATCCATTTTTTTCCAGTATTAAGGTAATATTCCGTTTTTCTAAGTCTTTTTTGATACTTAAAAATAGCATCGTTTTCCGTTAGCGGAAATACCCCCCCCCACTAATGTTCTCTTTGGATATTTCGCACCTTCATATTTAATCCATTCTTTCAAATCCGATGCAGAACTAATTATCTCATGTTCCCATACGGTTGAAGTATCTCTTGCGTATGTTTCATTCATTTCTATGTTCATTATTTACTTCCTCCATGCAAAATAGTATCAATCCCGTCTATATAAATCCCTTGTATATACTTTATCTTTCACATCATCTAAACAGTCATTATATCTATTTGCAATGATTGCCTGACTCTGCTCCTTAAATTTATCCAAATCATTCACAACCTTACTTCCAAAGAAAGTGCTTCCATCTTCCAATGTTGGCTCATAAATAATAACAGATGCTCCTTTAGCCTTGATTCTCTTCATAACTCCCTGTATAGAAGACTGGCGGAAATTATCTGAATTTGATTTCATAGTAAGACGATATACACCAATCACAACCTCTTTTTCCATAGAAGCATCATAAGTATTTTCATCATCATAAGCATAATACCCTGCTTTCTGTAAAACACGATCTGCTATGAAATCTTTCCTGGTTCTATTTGATTCAACAATAGCAGACATCATATTCTGTGGAACATCTTCATAATTAGCCAAAAGCTGTTTAGTATCCTTTGGTAAGCAATAACCACCATATCCAAATGACGGATTATTATAATGTGATCCAATTCTTGGATCAAGACACACACCGTTAATGATCTGCTGTGTGTTCAACCCTTTCATTTCGGCATATGTGTCAAGCTCATTAAAATATGA
>CAKSGI010000358.1 GCA_934454005.1 uncultured Eubacteriales bacterium
CATTCATGGAAAAAAAGAAGACCTTTGCAAAAGCAAAGGTCTTTTTTACTAATTTGGTGACGCGTATGGGATTTGAATTACATATAAATTCAAAATTCGTTGTTATGTAAGGCTTTCCCGCTTTTTTCTTTATTTTATAACGTTTTATTATAATTTCAATGTCAATGTAACATTGTTTAAATCAATGCTATTTTGACATAAAACAAGACCAAAACAAGACCAAAATTAATGTAAAAATATTGACATGATATTCACTTATTTTTTTATTAAAAACAAATACCAATCATTAACTAAATATTCAATTCTATCATCATAAATAACATACGACACCTTTCTAATATCATTACCGTATTCCTTGAAGTATTTTTGAGTAAATTGTTCTAACTCTACTCTATTCATATTTTTCATAATTTTCCCCCTCAAGCGAATATAGTATCATACTTGATTGTAGAAATTTGTCGTAATATTAAAAAAAGACCTGGAAATTAATCCAGGTTTTATTAGCATAGATCGGGCACAACTTCCGACATCTCATCAGGATATAAATCCTTACACTTAAGAAACCAAAAATTGGAATCCACGATAGGCAGTGACGTTCTGCATCTATACTACTATTTATTATCTTCAAATCTTTTTTTATCTATTTTAGCTTTAGCAACAGGGTAAAAGGTTGATACAAAATTTTCTGTATCTGTTATATTAACAACAATACATACATATTCAACAATTTTTCCATAATATTTTAAAGAGTTTTTATCATTATCATATGAAACATAATAAGGCTTTGATAAAATTTTAGGTATATCAATAAGAGTTCTATTAAAACTATCAACACTACAAAAATTTTCTAAATGTTTTTGAGTGTGATGCACTAAACCTAACGATTGCACTATCTTTTCATTAGCAATTTTTAGATTATACTTTTTTATAAATTTCTTTCCAATACTACCCACATCTTTTGTTTTATGCTTTGCCATATTATACCTCATAATAATAAGAAAGCCTGTATTCAAAAGAACACAGACCTTCAGTGAGTACTAGGCAGGTCTCCCAGTCCCTGCTTGTATCCTTTCAGCCGTAACTTACTCCAACTCGTTACCGAGCGCAGTGCAAGAAGAAATAATCTACACCCTCTAATACCCATTATAATTATAGCCAATAATTGAATAATTATTTGTCAATTATTGTAACTATTATTACTACAATTACATTTTAATTTTAGCACATGAATTTACAAAATACAACAAAAATTAACATTTCTGTAAATTCGAGTGTATATATTATCACTACCTTGATTGAAAGTCAAGGTTTTTTAATATTTAAATCCATATTCAACTAATTTAGCTAAAGTCTTTGGACCTGTACATCCATCTGCTACAAGTCCAGTTCTTCTTTGAAACTCTTTTATACTAGCTATTAAATTAGGACCATATAAATTCCCTAAAGCTGCTCTTTTGGTATAGCTAGGAAATGTTTTATACATAAATGAAGCTATCTTCCCTACATTAGCATTATTATCTCCACGTTTAAAGTAACCTCTAGCTGGTAAGAATGTATTATTTGCAGGTGCAGGCACAACAACAGAACCATTATTTATTTTATTAGCTTCATCAGCTATATACTGCATTTTGCTTCTTAAATAATTTCCAGGACAAGTAGTATTAGCATACATACTATGCCAAGTTAAATTCTTGCCTGGTATTAAAGTACCTAAACCATTTCTTTTAGCTATATCAGCACATAACTTTATTAATGAATTTAAAACTACATCGCTTACAGTCCAATCTCCACCACGAGCATTATTTGAAGTTTCAATTGTAACAGATGTACAATTTGATTTCCAGTTGCTATCTGTCCAAGCAATGTTATTTTCATCTACATAATTACCGATAGCTCCATCATTACCTATACCATAATGAGATGAGCCTCTACGACCTACTCTTTGCCATAAAGCACCACATTGAGTAGCTGACATTACACCTGCCATATGATGAATTGTTATTTTATTTATTTTATTTCCTCTTCTACCTTGCGTATAGTTTCCTGAATAAGCAGGAACGAAGATTGTAGCTAAACTACTCTTGATCATCTTCTTCATCTCCTTTGCCTGCATCAACATCAATGTTTTCTATTTCTTTTAGTTCTTCTTCTGTTAATTCAATTATATCTTTCATTATTCCTCACCATTCTTTCTTGTAAAATAATAAGTTATTATAGACATTGTTATTGCCATAAATGTTTCCATTTCAATTTTACCCATTATTGCAAGGGCACAAGTTACACCACAAAACATTAACGATAAGATTGATTTTAATTTTAATAAATTTAATAAGTTTTTCATTATTTACCTCCATTTTCTAAATCTTTTATTCTATGATTTATTACTTTTATTTGTTCTTCAACAACTGGCATACGTTTAGCAAAGTTATTATGTTCTCTAACTTCACGTGTTAGTTCTGTTATTTTTTCATCAGTAACTGCTTGATTTGTTTTA
>CAKSGI010000359.1 GCA_934454005.1 uncultured Eubacteriales bacterium
TTTAAAAGATGATTGGCTTCGGTTGAAGAAAGTCTGATTTGCGGCAAAACTGCAAAATCCCACATGATTTGCGCCTGCCTATCCGTTCTGGTCTTTAGATCAAAAAGTTTGACTAATTCAGTGACGGCACTAACATCGTCTTCTCCATCGAAAAAGTAGAAATTGAAATCTACACGCTTGATTTCATCTAAATATTCTGTTATCTCTTGGCATCTTGCGCTGCGAGCCATCTTTTCCACTACCAATGGATGATGATGTGCTCTGTCAATCAACGTCTCTATATACTTAATATCTTCGGAGTTTCGTGTTTTTGGTTTCCAATAGTAGTAAAACAGGTCGATACATTCATTTGTATCTAAGGCGGGAACCGGAAAGTCCCGAACAGAATTTGCTCTAATTGGCGTAGCCATCCTAGATGTTAAAACGAGATTGACCGTAGGGCAATCAGCAAAGAACTGTAGTTCGGCATCTTTTGCTGGAAATTGACCCTTTGAGGCATTCTGATCAACATTATCAATAAAAATAAGTATTTTAGAAGAACGGTCTTCAGAGCAAAGAAGGCCTTTTATTTTTTCCCATCGCAGTTCAGGATCATTTTTTTCTTCGTCATAAAGCGCGACGCCGCTTGTATTTAGAATACTATTCTTTAAGGATCCATTGTAGTCGATCCATCCGATAGAGGAGTATATAGCCGGGATTTTATTTCTAAACAAGCCATAAAGGACTCTGGCTACTGAAGTTTTACCGTGTCCTCCAAAACCATATATAAGAATATTCCTTTTAGGCAGTTCGCTTTCTTCGCTAGCAGGTAACAGATTACGGACAATTTCGTCAATGAATTGTTCCCTATGCAGAATACTGTCTTTATCAGCGAACTCTGTATCAGCAAAATAATATGGTAAAAGTGTGCTAGAAGAGACAGCTTCGTGGCTTTTCCTGCTTGTGTGAATGCCAAATGCAAAGTCAACCACATCGGATATTAACTCTTCTAAAAAGTCCGAGGCCTCAGAAAAATTCAACGAAGAGTTTCCAATTCTATCTTGGTAAACAGAAATATCGTAACCGGAATTATATAGAATCTTCAAAAACTGTTTGATTGAATCCATTGATTGAGCGGCTTTGTTGCCAAGAATATCCATAAAGATGCCTTTGGCCATTGCTCTAGATAAATTTTGACCTTTAATACTATTTCTTTTACTCATCCATCTTCTGATATTGCTTGGGGATGTTTCGTAGTGACTTCCCGTCAATTCCTCTCGAATATCATTGAAGTACGTATAAAAGCTGTCCTTTGTTGGCGAGTCTTTGAGCACATAAAAGAGATTCAGCAGATCATTTGGCGTTAAGTCCGATAATGGCAATGTGTTTTTCTGTTCCATTAGAATCTCTCCTTTCGTAAAATTTGGGACACATTCAAAAATGAATAGACTTGAATAGTCGTGGCCTATCGTAAAAATATTGAATGACTTATCCTTTCAGCAGAGGGCAGGGAACACACCAAATAACCATTTTAGTCGGTGCCTCCCTCAATAAAAACTGAGAGGAGCGCTCAATCATGAAAACTGCTTGCGTTACATTTGAAAACATCTTGACCACCATCCATCAGAAAGGTATTACCACCAAGGATGCGCTGATGGCTGATCAGCTTCTCTATGCCGAGTTCTGGTATTCATTAAAAGACTTCTGCTGCAATTTCGCGTTGCTTTCCAAGACCAGCGGCAAGAACGCCGAGGGGGAAACCCTTCCCGGCAACGCTGTAAAGATCGATGTGCTCGAGCTCAAGGGTAAAGCTACGCGAGAAGATATTGAGACTGAGTGCATGCTCAAAATTATCGATAAGCTCGACTATGTACTGCGTCAGTCGCTGGGGAAGCAGAGGAATTACTGCCATAAAATCTGTAATAATTTGGTAAACGATTACTTCCGGAGCACACCCAAGGAGGTCACGTTCGTGCCATTGAACGGGACGGTCACAGGTACCAATGCAGATCATGCGTACACCTATGTGGATGTAATCCCCGACCATACATACGATCCCGGCCATGTTCTGACCGAAAGGGAAACCATCCAAGAGCTGACCAAAATGCTGCGGGCCAAGCGGGCTAAGGAACTGGCTGAACAGAAAGTGAAGCAGGCTCAGGAGTTGGCCGAGAAAAGAAAGAACATCCTTCGTGAGCTCCCAAAGCTGTCCACTCGTGCCCCTGAGGTATTTGCTCGATTGGGCCGCAAGTACCTTGGCATCAAAACAAGCGAACTTGCAACACGTATTATTGACAATGGATACGAAAACGCATTTGCTCAGATTATTATTGATGTTGCCAAAAAGTACAACATTCCCGTTGAGGATATTCGCAACACTATTACAGTAACCAAGTTGACCGAAGAGTCTTACAAAAAAGATAAAGGGCTAGTCAAGCTTCTCTCTAGAAATCACGGAGTGGTCGCAGACCAACTCAGCAAGTACGCAAATCGTGCCAAAG
>CAKSGI010000360.1 GCA_934454005.1 uncultured Eubacteriales bacterium
ACGTGGAACAGATATAGTGCTTGGCGGTAATGCTGAATATATGGCGAAAGCTGAAATGAGAAATATGAAGTTTACAGAGGAACAAATTGTAGAATCCACATCTTTTTCTGAAACTGATGATGAAGAAATTTTGAAGGCAAGAAAAAAATATAAAGAGTTATTTGAAAAACATAAAAAAGAAATTGAAAAAGAAGCTGAAGCTGTAAAAGAAGCTGGAGGCTTATTTATAATGGGTACAGAACGTCATGAATCAAGACGTATTGATAACCAACTTAGAGGTCGTTCAGGACGTCAAGGTGACCCTGGTATGAGTTGTTTTTACCTTTCGGCAGAAGATGATCTTATGAGATTATTTGGTGGTGAAAGAATCCAAACATTTTTGGAAAAATATAATGTTGAAGAAAATGTACCTATAGAAAGCAAAATGCTTTCTCGCGCGATAGAAAATGCTCAGAAAAAAGTTGAAGGTAGAAACTTTGGTATACGTAAAAATGTTTTACAATTTGACGATGTTATGAATAGACAACGTGAGCTTATATATGATCAAAGAAACAAAGTGCTTGATGGTGAAGATTTAAAGGTTCAGATTACGAGCATGATAGAGCAAGCAATAAAAGAGACTGTTTCGAAATATATTTCAGAGGATACACTAAAAGAAGACTGGAATATAGAAGGGCTTAGAGATTATTATTTAGGCTGGATTCTTAATGAAGATGATATTAAATATAGTATTGATGATTTAGAGAATGTGCAAGTTGATGATATTATTAAGATAATTACAGATAAAGCAAAAGATCTTTATGAGAATCGTGAAAAAGAATTTGGAACAGATATAATGAGAGAACTCGAAAGAGTAGTCTTATTAAAAAATGTAGATACTCAATGGATGGATCATATAGATGCTATGGAGGAACTTAAAAGAGGAATAAGACTCCGTGCTTATGCTCAACGTGATCCAGTTGTAGAATATCGTTTAGAAGGCTTTGATATGTTTGATGAGATGATAGCGTCTATAAGAACGGATACTGCAAGAATGATTTTAACAGTTCGTATTAAACATCAAAATGAAGCTCCAAAACGTGAACAAGTTGCAA
Source organism: uncultured Eubacteriales bacterium (assembly GCA_934454005.1). The sequence goes on from CAKSGI010000360.1 coordinate 1,095, forward strand.
ATCCTGCAGCTGCAGGTTCAAGTGGAACAGGCGATGAGAATAGAACTGTACGTAAGGGTAAAAAAATAGGTCGAAATGACCCTTGTCCATGTGGAAGTGGTAAGAAGTATAAAAAATGTTGTGGAAGAGATGAATAACATCTTATAAGTATTAAACCCTCCGATTTAATAAGGAGGGTTTAATATTTTAAAAATTGTGTTCAATTTTCATTGAAAAATGGTTTTGGTATATCTTAAAATAAATACTGGTTAAAACAATTAGTATAAGGCTGTATATTGCAAACTATATTAATTTTATATAAACAAGTTTTTAAATATACAGATGTTAATGTTATGAATAATTTGAATTTTAATATAAATATACGTTACAACTAAGAGTAAAAAGCTAAAAAATCTATTTATTGAAATACAATAATTTGTTTGATACAATATAGAATTTGGAAGGATGCAGATAGTATGGGAAAATTAAAACATTTAACGTGTTTATTTATATTTTTAATGGGAATGAGTTTATTTTGCTTATTTTATAAAGTTACTGCAGAATCTAATGAAATTTCAAAAGATAATATAGATGTTGTTTGTCCTGTTGATGATTCAACTATTAAATTAAATAAAATTAAGGCAACTGTAAAAAAAGAAGTTCCTTTAGAAAAGATTCCAGAGTCTGAAGAAATAGAAGCAGAGATATTAAGTGAAGAGGAACCTTTAAAAGAACATAATGAATCCCATGATATAGCGAATACTAAAAGCGAGGATAGTAGCACATCAAATACAGACTTTTATTATGGGGATTGGAAAACAGTTATTGTAAACAAGAGTAGAGAGGTTCCTAGTAATTGGAATGTTAATGTTACATTAGTTGATGGTTGTTATGTTGATGAACGCATAGCACCTTATTTAATAGAGTTATTAAATGCGGCTAGAAATGCGGGAGTAGTAGATACAAGTATTTGTTCTGGGTATAGGTCAATATCAACACAACAAAATATAGTGAATAATTCGATATCCTCTTTTGTTAGACAAGGATATTCTTACGAAAAAGCTTTAGACCTGACTTACAAAGAAATAGCAATGCCAGGACATAGTGAACATAATTTAGGGCTTGCTGTTGATTTTTATTCAAGTAAAACAGGGTTAACGGATGCATTTGAGAACACTCAGTTTGGAATATGGCTTAAAGAAAATGCTCATAAATATGGGTTTATTTTGAGATATCCTAAAAATAAAGTTTCTGTAACGGAAATAAATTATGAACCCTGGCACTATAGATATGTGGGGGACGAATATGCATTAAAAATCAAAAATTCTGGACTATGCATGGAAGAATATTTTGGAGTAAATTAAATTTATTTTAATATATCATTTATTAGTTTTTCAGTTATATG
>CAKSGI010000361.1 GCA_934454005.1 uncultured Eubacteriales bacterium
TTGTAATTCCAAGCCCTAAACTCAAACTAAAGAATACTTGGCTCATTGCTGCAAATACTATATTTGAAAAATGTTTAATATCTGAAACGGACTCAAAATTTGGAACAAATAAAAATTTGATTCCCTCTAATGAGTTCTGAAGCAAACAAGAATAGATAGCTATAACTGTGATTAACACAAATAGTCCAGGCAATAATATTTTACTTGAAGCCTCTATTCCCTTTTCAACTCCTAGAATAATTATAAAAGCACAAAAAGATATAAACAATATGTGCCATATTAATGGTTCTATAGGATCCGAAATAAAATTAGAGAAATACTCTTGTTTATTTTTACCAAAGTTTTCCCCTACAAGGTATTCCCAACAATATTTTAAAACCCATCCACCGACTACACTATAATAAGTAACAATTATAAATGAACAAATAACACCTATTATTCCAACAAATGACCACTTTTTATTTAATGATTTATAGGCTCCAACTGCACTAGATTGTGTTTTTCTCCCTAACGACATTTCTGCAAGCAATAATGGTATTCCTAGAATAAAAATGAACATAATATATAATATTAAAAATATTCCTCCACCATTTGAACCTGCAACATAAGGGAATTTCCATAAATTTCCCAAACCGATAGCAGACCCAGCTGCAGCAACTATAAACCCTAATGATGATGAAAAACTCCCTCTTTTATTTTCCAATAAATTCACCTTCCTTAAATTGTTTCAATGAAGCAATATTGCAAAATTTCAAAAACAAAACTATCATAAAAAATAATTAAAAATTAGGAGAAACAAAATGGATATTAATATCTCTAAACTATTAACTATTATAAGAAAAAATTTGATTTTTATTATTATATTTTCCCTATGTTTTTTAATAACGGCTTTTACTATCTCAAAATATTTCATTCCGAAAAAATATTCTACATCAACAAAATTATTTGTAGATACTTTATCAAAAAACGAATCAGCCAACTTAAATGATCTAAATTACGCTCAAAAAATTGTAAACACATATATGGAAATGATAAATACTGACAAATTTTTTAATGAAGTTAAAAATAACATCGATTTTAACATGACACCTAATGAAATAAAAAAAGCTGTTACATTTAAATTGGTAAATAGCACAGAAATTTTTATTATAACAGCTAAAACTAATTCTCCAGAAAATTCTAAAACCTTAGCAGATACATCTGCATTAGTTGCACTAAAAACTATTGAAAATTTAAAACAATCCGCAAAACTTGAGATTGTGGCCCCAGCACCAATTCCAACAGCACCATCTAGCCCTAACTTAAAATTGAATTCTTTAATAGGGCTAATTTTAGGATTCGTTATATCTTCTCTAATCATACTTTTACGAGACATTTTCGACATAAAAATAAAAGACGAATCCGACTTAAAAGACAAATACAATATACCCGTACTGGGAGTAATTCCTTATTATAACCAAAGTGAAGAAATAAACCGAAAACAATAAACTATTTCCTAATAAAGTTACAATTATTATTACAAAGGATGTGAAATAATGAAAGGAAAAAGTAAATACCACGACGATGATAAAAATATTTCATTATTCGAATTAAATCAAGCTTATGAAAATTTTACAGCTAACATAATGTATTCAATAATAAAACCTGGATGCAAAAAAATCGTTTTCTCAAGCGCTTTTGAATCAGAAGGGAAAAGTACGATAACATCTAATGTTGCAAAAAAACTGTCTAACTTAGGTTCCAAAGTTCTACTCTTAGATATTGATTTTAGGCACCCAACTATTCCAAAAATATTTTCAATAAAGAACACTAATGGACTGTCTGATTACATTATATCAGGAAGGAAAAATTTATCTACAATTGTAAAAAACATCCCAAAATACCATAATCTTGACATAATAACAACAGGAAGCTTTGTCCCTTCTCCTGCAAGCTTGTTTTCAAGTAATTCAATGACCAACTTTCTTAATTCTCTTGACAATATTTACGATTTTGTTATTATCGACTCCCCACCAATTAATATCATTTCTGATGTTTTATATATTGCAAAACAAACAGATGGCGTTATACTAACAGTAAAAGAGAGATCCACAACTCATCCTATGCTGAAAAAAGCTATCAGTCGTTTTGAGCTTGTTGATATCCCTATATTAGGATTAGTACTTAACTTTTCAAAACAAGAATCTACAAGTGCTTATAATAACTATTATTACAAAAATAAAAAAGATAGTAATTATTTTAAGGGGAATTAACCCTTAAAAGTAATGCACTATCTTAATATATGTATACTATTTACAAATTTTATAATTCTTCAAGTTTATCTCTAAGTTTTAAATAATCCTCAAAAGCTTGCGGCTTATTATTTGGATTTCTAAGTAAAGCCGCTGGATGTAGTGTTGCCATCATCAGTATATCACCCTTTTTAAAAAATATTCCGTGTTCTTTAGTTATTTTCATATCTGGTTTTATTATT
>CAKSGI010000362.1 GCA_934454005.1 uncultured Eubacteriales bacterium
ACTTTAAGATATACACAAGGTTTCCACAATCAAAGATTTGATAATATCCATTAGCAATCATATTTTCATTTTCTGATTTAGCGTGATCAAATTTATCTGTTAGAATATCTTTTAAATTATATTTTTGTGTTTGATATCTAGAAAGAATTTCATTATTTTTAACCCACCAATAATTAGGTTCTGAGATTCTTTCCAATTTAAACCCTAGTTTTTTATACATATTACCTTGACTAAATCTTCTATCTGCATAGGTGATGATTGAACCTGTAAATTGTTTTCTAAAATAAGCAAGTAATTTTCCTGCACCACCTATTATATGTTTAGCTGTCGCATATCTAATTAATTCCCAATTAAATTGTTGATTAAATCTAGGTTTACCAAAGGTCATTACTGCAATTAATTTATCATTATAAAACAAACCTAATTTGATTTTACTTTTATCTTCACCTTGAATATGATATTTGTTTAAGAATTCATTCTTTTCTTTTACACTAATTTTTTTTACAGTACATTTTCTAGCATAAACTTTTTCTTGATTGACACCTAGAATAGCTTTAATTTTTTCTTTGATTAATTCTTGATTAAAATCCCATTCATGTTCAAATATATGAATTAGTTGATAACCTTCTTTTTCGCACAGTTCAGTTTTCATCAAATGATAATATGGATTGTGTAAAAGCTCTTCACTATGATAAAATACACCATTAAATTCAATAGCAATTTTCTTTTCCGGAATTACAATATCTAATTCATATGGTTTAATCAACTGTCTATCATTTCTTATAACGGAAAAACCTAATGACTGAACAAAATTTGCAATAAGTTGCTCTTTACCTGATTTTCTAATAGGATAACAATTTGGACATCTAGGCATGTAACTAGAAACAGATTTCATAAACTTAGTGTTATAGATCTTCTGTACAAATTCTTTTCCACATTTTTGACATTTCCATTTATATTCGAAATTTTTACCTTTAAAATCTTCTTCTGAAAATAAAGGAATCACATAATCATGCCATGCTAAAATAATATTCCAATACTGCTTAAAAATATTTGACTTATCTTGCCATGGATTTTCATATCCATATCTTTCTAAATTTGTTTTCTTAATCTTATTCTGAACTTCTTCAGACAACATTGGGTGTTCTACACCATAATGTTCTAAATAAGATTTCTTTTTCTTTTCTTTTACAAATTCTGCTTGATAAACATTTTCTACACCATACTTAGTTAAACAGGTTTGCTTAATTTTCTCATTTCTATTCTTCCAATGGTCTTTATCTTTTGCAATTATATTTTTTATTTTCTTTTTAACTTCTTCATTTTGAGCTGGGTGTTTTACTCCATATCTTTCTAAGTTTGTTTGTTCAATCTTTTTCTGTCTATTCTTCCAATACTCTGGATTGCTTTCAATAGTTTTACTTCTGTTTGTCTGAACTTCATCAGAATTCATTGCACATTTTATAGAACAGAACTGTCTTAAATCATTAACATGCTTTAATGTAAGCTGCTTACCACACTTTTTACAAACATACTTCTTTATGTCAAAATCATTTTGTAAACACCAAATCAAATTCTTTATATTACCATATTCTGGCATACTAACTAACATCTGAGTTAATTCTGCTTTTAAATCTTTATTATCATTTAAAAGTTTCTTTAACTGCATGCCATTTATATTCTTAGGAATTTCATTGATATTCATAAGCAACTCTTTCTCTATTATAAATTCTAAAATAAATTAAAAAGGAATGAATAATCAATTATTCATTCCTAATTCTCAATAAATCATTTTATAATTTTTTATCTGATATTCTTTAAGAAATTATTAAAACTCTGTAGAAGAGCTTCTTGCTTTTTCTTAGTATCTAATATATGTTGTCTAGCAATTTGTTCTTGTTCTTTTTCAAACTGATTATAAGCACATTCAATAATAATTCCATGCTCATTAATCATAAAATCTTTTTCTTCAAGAATAACATCATTAATATAACATCCAGGACCTGATGGATTCAAAACCGTGTCTACTGTTATAAGTTTGTAAGTATTATTTCTATCGATTATAGGATTTTTTGGATTATCGACTGCACCGCGGGTTGATTTGCCAATTTTTCCACCGTGCATGAGAATTGCGGCAAGAATATCACCGTTTGGTGTACCTGGGATACCTAGACGTGTATCTCCATTTAGGACTTCCGATTCACCTTCAAAGTTTGTTCCAGAGGCTTTTAGACTTGTAATAATGTCGCAGGCATCTTTTGGATTTACATTATAGCTTTGTGCGTGATTTAATTCAGCATAAGCTTGGTGTGGCTTAATTGCAGTTTCAATATAATCTGGAACTACATCTTCATTAAAATAATTAAAATCATATCTGCGCCCATTTACATTCTTACAATTACATGCAATGTATAAACCTTTTATTTTAATTTTATTTGGTTTATCAGGAGTTGCTTGCTCACATATAA
>CAKSGI010000363.1 GCA_934454005.1 uncultured Eubacteriales bacterium
CAGGATGGTGACATTGGAAGAATGCGGTCGAGATTGGCAGAAGAGATTGAGTTGCTTCCAAAGGAAAATCGCAGTGTAGCAATAGTGGCTCTTTTTGAGTATGAATGTGCATTAAAGCAAAAAAGCTATATGCGGGGAATTGGAGATGTGGCAGAAATACAAAGAGCGTTTGGATTAAACTGGGGAGATGAATTACATGAATAGTCCTTCTTAAGGATCACATGAGGAATCGTTTAAACTTATTTAAGAGAAAATGAAATTAGAGAAGAAGCATTCAAGTTTTAACTTGGATGCTTTTTCCTGTTAAAGGATATTTGCTGTGATAGTATAGAATCAAAGCACCTAATAGTTAATAGAATTCAGGTTTTATAGACAGGAGCGATAGTTGTATTAACTTAGTTTTTCGTAATAATACAATATATGATAAAATGCAGGTAGTAGACAGGCCGTGGGATAATAGCTGATATATGGTTTTTATGGAAAAGAGAGTTTGTTTATACCGGTAATCACTGAAAATAACACCCATCAGGGTGGTAAAATGATAATAAAATAACACCCATATAAGGTGCGAAATTATTATGTAAAAGAGTGAAAAGGATATGAGCAAACGGAAGTTTACTTTTGCAGCCAAGATAAATGGTGGTCTTAATAAAATGATCAATGAATAATCATGTAGGGGGTATAATGAATGTTATCAGAAAGAGATCGTGCAGTTGTGGCAGAAATGTGCAGAACCGGGATGGTATTAGAGGTGCTTAAGAAAAGCTTTCCACAGTTTGATGCAGAAGATATTGAAAAGATCTATTGGGAAAATCATGCCATGGATAAAATGGAGATGGAAGCGGAAATGAAAATCAGTTGTAATTGTTCATAAGAGAATAGAATGGTTTTTTCCTTACCAGGGATCGTATTATCGATAAACGAAAAATTTCAACCTATAGTTTATTGTTTTACTTCTTTTAAACCGATATAATAAATAACGGATAGAATAGAAGCGTGTTTTGGGATGGAACTGAATTGCAGGAGGTACAGGATGGAACAAATGTATTTATCAATTCAGCAGGAAGAAACCGGACGGAAGATCAAAAAATTACTCTTTGAGAACGGCTACACGGTAAAGGATGTACAGAGTGCCATGGGATTTGAAAATCCACAGTCGATTTACAAATGGATTTCCGGGAAATCACTTCCAAGTTTAGACAACTTTATTATTTTAAGCAGAATGCTGCATACCAGCATAGAAGATATCCTCGTCGTTGACGGGGATGTTGTTCGTTTAAAGGGAATTTATTTTAGCTTGGTAGTTCAATGACAAAGTAACCCCTCTGTTTTACACTTGTTATGATGAAAGCATTCAGAAAAACGAGACTACAAAAACGACAGGAACAGAGAGGAGATATTGAAGATGCAAAATATGACATCAGCTTATGCGAATAAATTGCTTAAAAGTCTGGAAGAGGATAAAATCTACTGGATGAATGTAGAAGCGACTTCCAGTACCTATGTGGTAGCTTTGAATGAAGAACCTGTAATTCCGGAATATGATTATTCCAAGGTGGCAGATATCCTTGCAGAAATTGACGAGAAAATGTCCATTATCAAACATGCACTGAATTTGGCGAATGCAACAGCCAAAGTACAGGTTGGCAATCAGATTATGAGTGTTGATATGATTCTGATCCGAATGGCGCAGTTAAATAAAAGAAAGATTATTTTAGACCGTATGCGTAAGCAACTTCCAAAAATGAGGGAGGAGCACAGCAGTTATCTGTCAAGAAATACGGTTCCGGAATATCGCTACGTGAATTATGATCTGGATTTGGTAAAGCAGGAATATGAACATATTTCGGGAAAGATTATGGAAATGCAGATGGCACTGGATAAGTATAATCAGACAGAAATGTTTGAAGTAGCCATGTAGAGCTTTTTCCGTGCAAAGCCTGATAAGAAGAAAAATTACAAGGTTTAGGTTCAATGGTTAGGTGCTATTTTGTTATCGGTTATTTTTTGTTCCATAATGTTTAATGTTCGATTTATTTCAAGCAGATGGTATGAAAAATGGAGGTTTTGCAGAAAACCTGCAGGAAACTGCGTGCGGAGGTTCGGTTCGAAGCACAGGCTGTAGAAGGTATGATTTTTCTACAGCCTTTTTAGAAAAGAGATGGAGAAAGGAAAACGATGAAAAATTTTTGGGAAATGAAAAGCTTATCACCCTTTACAAAAGCTTATGTTTATCTTGATCATGTGGATTATCTGGCAGATTCCCTATTTGTGCAAAACAAGATTACTGTAAAATTTCAGTATGATATGGCAAAAGACGGCTCACCCTATGGGATGGTTTTTTGCAAGGTAAGAAAAAGGGATACCGGCAAATTTGCAGAAGCAATGGAACAGTTAAATAATAAGATGATTCTATTAGGACATAAAGATTATCCGGAGGCCTGTGCTGAGATGGATCAGTTA
>CAKSGI010000364.1 GCA_934454005.1 uncultured Eubacteriales bacterium
TGTTTCGATAATTCAAACTTTTTTGCTGCAATTTTTTGTACACGAGTATTATATTCAGTATTTAGTTGTTTTAGTTGAGTATAAAAACCAGATGTCCCATTCTCAGGCAAATAAAAATATTGATTCAACTCTCCACTATTTAAAAGTCCTTGAGAAATATAATATCCAAAATCATAAATATAATTTTCTCCTGTTTCACTATATAAACTTTTAGCTATTTCACAAATTCCTTCTTCGGCGTGTTCATTTATATTTGGAGAAACAATTACTTTCGTAGTGATCTGATTACTATCAATTGAACGAGAAATGGTTTGTAGGTCAACTCCATATTTAAATCCATATCCTAATTCATTTCCGATCTTTTCTTTTAAATAAACAGTCTTCTTTGGAAAGCCATTATCATAAATTATCTTACCGCTACTATCATGATCTATATTAAAGCGTATCCAACATTCAAAGGTTTCAGCTATTGATTGAAGAAGATTAAAACGATTTGAATGCTTTCCACTTATACTCCGAATTTTTTCATATAAAACTTTTGTGTCATCTTTATAAAGTTTTACATAACCAATTTGTTTTTCTGTTCCAGAATAAAGAAATTTTATATCATCTTCATTCTTATAAGAACTATCAGGAATAAAGTATTTATAATAGGTGGTTCCGACAGATTGAGTATCCAAATCACCAATATGAATTACCTGCCCATTATAACCTTCAACTTTCTGATAGAATTGAATCTCTTCTAACCAACATTTAGGCAAATAAATAAAAAGTCCTGGCTTTGCAATATGTCGACTATTATCCTTTTCTGCCTCTTTCAAATATCCTGCTGTTATATCAACTCTAGGAATTGATTTCAATATCTCAACTTCAAATTCAATTACTTTATCACCTAATTCATAATATTTTAAATCAGTTGAAAAAGAATCTAAATTTTTTTGAATACTATATCCTTCATTCCCCCAAATATAATAAGTCTTTTCAGGTGAAGGGGTGGTATCTTTTGTAGAAATATAGGTATCTTTTATTAATGGGGTGGTAAAACTACAATAGCTATCAGAATTATGCTCCGGAACCCCATCGCTTCCTGCACCCAAACTATTGAAATAATCTAAGATTTGAAATGAAACATCAGTTGAAGCAATTAAAGTATTTGACGGTTTACCATTGTCATCAGTATAGGCTTTAATTCTTACAATGTATTTTTGACCAGTTTGTAATCCACCTTCCAGATATATGGCAGAATTTTGCAAGCCAGAATTAAAAATAGGAAGATAATTATTTTTAGAATCCTGCTCCCCACTCGTTAAAAGATAGGTTTTTCCCTTGTAATCTATTGGAATATTTTCAGAATTATAAAAAAGAGGATAAAGTTGCCATTTTAAATTACCAAGCCATCCATTAGTATCAACAAAATCTTTTGAATTAGAAATTAAATTTAGAATAACAGTTGGATCTTTATACTCAATGGTTGAATAACCTAGTATTTTTGTTTTATCAGTATTTGATTTGTTAAAAACATAGCAATTTCTTCCTACTGCATCATTAAATTCTTGAAGCTGTTGACGCACCAATCTTTTTCCACGATAATTAGAAAGAGTGGAGCCGATGCCTTCAGTATATTTTTCTAACCATTTATTATAATCTGCAACTTCAATAGAAAAACAGTTATTCTCTTTTAATAACTGGCTATTTGCTTCTGTTTCATATCCTTTTTCATTATAGATAAATTGAATAAAGGTCTCTTTCTCTGATACAACAGAATAAAATAGATAAATCTCAGAATTTTTATCAATTTTTGTTCCCTCAAGAGTATCTATAACTTGAGTTGTTATTGTTTTGTAAAGAGGCTCTTCGATTGTTTGAAGAATATGTTCACTTTTTTGAACATCTAACTTCCAGTCAGTTCCCTCAAGGACTTTTTCGGCCAATTCCTGCGCCGTTCCCTGATTATTATTCAAATCAGTATCAAATTCTAAACTAAAACCCGTCTTACTTAACTCATTAACGAACAAATCAGAACAAGTATAAGTAATAGATTTCCCGCTACTATCCTCTTGAATACCTTTAATTACAAAATCATACCATTTATTATCCCATCTACATTTTATTTTTCGTTCATTAACCAAAAGAGACAAAAAAGGATTTCTAACTTTTTCTCCAGTTTCATTATCAATATAATAATAAAAAAGTTTAAAAGTTAAAATATTAGTTCCATTGACATTTTGCACGAGTTTAGGTTCAACTGCTCTTGCCTGCGAAGTCATAGAATCAGAACCAAGAATGCAAATCTTTTCTTCCTCATAATGGGCTGGAGTTGTCTCGGTTGATTTAATAAATTTATCGTCCCACAGGCTTATTTCATATTTATTTTTTATCATAATAAGCCTCCTTAATAATAAATATAATCATAAATTAAATCTTTTTTTGAAGGTACTCCATCACAAGAGAATTTAATTT
>CAKSGI010000365.1 GCA_934454005.1 uncultured Eubacteriales bacterium
ATAGAACTTAACAAAAACATATTAGATGTATTAGTAGAAATGAATGTTGCAACAAGTAAAAGACAAGCAAGAGAATTTATTTCTGGAAACAGTATAGAAATAAAGGGAGAAAAGGTAAAAGAATTAGACAAAACAATAACAGAGCAAGACCTTATAAACAATACATTTTTAATTATAAAAAGAGGAAAGAAAAACTATTATGTAGCAAAAAAAATCTAATGAATATCCCAAAATGGTGAAAAAGGGGTCAGACCCCTATTTCACCATTTTTTTTAAAAGAAAACATGTTGCAAACGTTGTAGGGGTCGCCGCCCTCGGCGACCCGGAATAAACAGTAACAATAATAAATGCAAAGGCAGAACCTATGTACACAAAAAAATGTTGCAAATCCTAGTAAAATAGTAGTATAATAAACCAAGATGGTGTAAAGAAACCATAAAAATTTGTAGAGGTCGCAGTCCTCGGCGACCTATGTTTTATAGAATTGGAGGAGATTAAATGAAAATATCAACAAAGGGAAGATATGCCCTAAGAGTAATGATAGATTTAGCAGTTAATGACAAGGGAGACTATGTTTCTTTAAAAGACATTTCAAATAGGCAAGAGGTTTCGCTAAAATATCTTGAACAAATAATGGCAATGCTAAATAAGGCTGGTTATGTAAAATCTACTAGAGGAAATAATGGAGGATATAGACTAGCAAAACCACCAGAAGAATATAAAGTTGGAGATATATTAAGAAAAACAGAAGGAGATCTTGCACCAATAGCATGTGTTAATGGAGAAGAATGTGGCAAAAGAGAAAATTGCAAAACATTCAAATTTTGGCAAGGATTAGACAATGTAATAAATGAGTACGTAGACAGCAAAACCTTGGCAGACCTAATAAAATGATTAATAAAACATTGACATGAGAAAAAATAACATATAGAATAATAAATGTAGGGGTAGGCCCTGTGTATGCCCTGAATTCACTAGTAACTAAACAAATTCCAATTTGTGAACAAAGGAGGAAAACAATGAGAAACAAAAGACGGAATTACACTAATAGCGTTAATTATAACAATAATAGTAATGCTAATACTAGTAGGTGTAACAATTAATTTGGCAGCAAACGGAGGACTATTTGAAAAAGCAAGAACAGCAAGTAAAGATACAGAACAAAAGAAAATATTAGAAGAACTAATAGCAATGGCAGAATTTGATAATGACGGAAAGATAGATGTAAATAGTTTAACTGAAAAAGTAGAAGCAAAATATGATGGCTCTACATATGATCAAACTAACTCAAAGCTAACAGTAAAAGGAAATAAAGGAGAATTTTACTATAAAGTAACAGAAACAGAAATAAAAATATGGGAAGAAAATGATGGAGGGAATGATAATCCGGATACAAAGACACTTTCTGAATTATATTGTAACGACGAGAATTGTACAAATGAAGCACATTTACACAAAGGGGATTACGTAAATTATACTCCAACAACAGCACAAGCATATGCTCCAGATAAGGGAGAAGGTATAGGAAAATACACAGGATATACAAGTGGAGAATCGGAACAAAGTATCCCGCAAGAAAGATTAAATTGGAGAGTATTAGGAAAAGACACTAATGGAAACATATTACTAATATCAGGAGCACCAACAGGGGCTACATTAGATTTTTATGGATATGTAGGTTATAATAATTATGAAGATGTATTAAATGATACATGTAATGCATTATATAGCAATACAGGACTAGGAGCAACAGCAAGAAGTATAACAATGGACGATATAGATACATATTTGGGTGGAAGTAATTATGATAAAACGACTTATGGTGGAGGCAGTAACTCACCAGGTGGTTATGGCTATCAAAATGAAAATGCAATAAATTCAGCTTTCAAATATAATAAAGAAACAAAAACTTTAACAAGAGAAAGTTGTATAATACCAGCAAAAGAGTTAACAAGCAATGCATACCAAAATACTGCAACAAGTTACCGAATAGGAGCAAAAAATAGAGAAATACTTTTAGGTAAATCAGAAACTTTTTACTTTTGGGTTGCCTCTCGTGCGGTCAATATTACTAGAGATGAGGTTCAATGGTGCGGGGGATATGCTGACATGAACGGTGTAGATGTTTCGGGGTTCGTTTGCAGATCTAGTGGCATTGAGTATAGCAGTTCGTGTTGCCTGCGCCCCGTAGTTTCTTTACCATCTAGCGTCACAACGAAGCAAGTAAGCAAAACAACTGTATAAAGTAGAAGAAACATGGAATGATCAACTTGACTTAGCTGGATAACAGCATATTTGTATAAAAGTAGATAGCCTCCAAATTGTTATTTTAACAATTTGGAGGCTATCTACTTTTATACAAGACATATGATTCTTAGCATTTCATATTGACTTAGTAGGAATTAGATGATATAATTCCTACTATATTAGTATGAAAACAAAAAGGAGAAATTATAATG
>CAKSGI010000366.1 GCA_934454005.1 uncultured Eubacteriales bacterium
GCGATAACAAGATTATGGTCTATTGATAATTTGGTGATCGTCTGGTGTGATTCAAAGAAAATCGATAAGTTAACTGAATATAATGGCAAACCAGTCAAAGAAACCGCGTGGTTTTCATGCACAGATGATCTCGTTCTTTCTGATGGTTCTAAATTATCCGATGTTTCACGTGAAACATCATCAAGAGAAATCATTTTAAATGACGTTGATATGTTCAAACTGGTTGAAAAAATCCCTAACAATGCAAACGTATATTACAATCGGAACGCGATTGTATTTGGTGATAAAATCATTAAGCGATCTTACGTTGATAAAAACAAAGAAGAACGTCCGAAAAATGCGCCGACTATGTTGGGATATCTTCAAAAAGAACCCGATTTTTCTTACGATTATATGCCGGATTTTTACCGGGCTTTTGAATTAGTCCAAAAAAACCGATTTCCGGGTGCAAAAATGACTAATGATATTTTAATCCCGCCCTCTATTATTCAACAAGAAAGAGAATGCGAAATTCCTTTCCCGGATGCAAGGTTATATGAGAAAGTGCGCTCTCGCGATTCTTTCAAGTATGGAATTGACTTTCGTTCGTCTTATCCATGTATTTTGAATAATGAAATGTTTCCAACGGGGTCATTCTTCTATCCAAGAGACGAAAGCCTTAAAGATAATGAATTTCATACAAAAATTAACTCTGGTCAGATTGATTGGTATATTTCTTACTGTGATTTATTCCCGCAAGGTTGTGTTGTCACTGGTGATTTAGTCCGTTTCGTTCAGTTAAACATGGGACAATGGGCAGAGTTCTATTATTTCGGAACTTCTTCCTGTAAGCGTGGAAGTGATATGGGAAAACGATTATATGAACAGGCATACAAGACCGTTGAATCAAAGCATCTGATTAAATATGTTCATTATGGTCTGGCAGAACGTCCATATTTAGAGCGGATTGAATTTGACGAAAACGGAAATAATAAGGCGTATGCACTTAACAAGAATCAAAACCATCAGCTACTAATGGTTGCTATTCGATCTTGTCAATGTTTAAATGTGTTAAAATTGATGCTTGAAATTTACGGAGATTTCAAACATGGAATTGTTAACGCTGACTGTCTATATTTCGACTCAAGTATGCGAATCGGTCAGTTGGGGGAACGCTTAAGGGAAATAGTTCCCGGTTACGATTTTCGCATTTTTTCAAACAAGCAAAAGAAAAGAATTTTATACAAAACTTACAAAGAATTGCCAACCGCCGCAGAATTAGCAAAAGAAAAACGCAGAAAAAAGCTTGACAAATAAGCGCATATTTGATATAATATCATTGTAAGGAAGGAAATGCGTAGCTCGTGAGAGTCGCACTTATGGAGTATTCGGATGCATGGCTAGTTGCCACCGACGGGTGCAAGTCTGGCAAGACTGATTCAATCAAAGTCTCTCAGTGTAAAGCATTTTCTTCTTTATCAAGAAAAGAAATAGGAGGAAAGAAAAAATGACAGAGAAAGAAAAAAATGTTATCCATTCGTTTTGTATGACCGCAAAACTTTTAGGAATGTCACATGAGGAAGTTGAATCAAAGCTTATCAATACGGAAATTGCTAAAATGAATAACTGGGGAGATGTTTGTAAGATCATAGATGGTTATTACAGCCATAATAACGGAGAGGAGGAAGATGTTGAATGACTGGACAGGAAATTGCAGGGCGCGCACTTGAATTAGGAGAAAAATGTGTATATTGGTACGGAGCAAAGCGGCAGATTCCCTGCATGGATTTAGCGAAGAAATTAAAAAGAAACAATCCCAATGTATGGACTTCGGAATATTTTGAAGCGGCAACGGCAGATATTGGAAAAAATAAACTCGTGTGTGATTGTTCTGGACTTGTGTGCGGGGCTTATGCTATTCCGGACATTGGTACGAGTCAGTTTCCAAAAAAATTCACAGAATATACAGGGATCAGTTATATTCCCGGAATGATCGCATGGAAGAAAGGGCACTGTGGCATTATTTTAGATTCACACGGCACTATTGCTGAAATGCGTGGATTAAAATGGGACTTTTGCACAAAAAGAACATTTTCAGACGCTGGATTCACTAAAATATTTTACTATCCCGGAGTTATATACGCAGGATTTAATGACAATCAGAAAGGCTGGAAGAAAACCGATAATAAATGGAGGTATATTAAATCTGATGGGCGGTTTGCTTGTAATGAGTTTTTAAAGGTTCATGGCAATTGGTATTACTTTAACGCTGATTACTTTATGGTTACTGGTTATTTTCGAGTAGATGGTAAGCGTTATTGCTCAACAGAAAACGGTCTGTTAAAATCTGGCACAGTCATAAGTACAGACCTTGAAGCATATGAATTGATTCATTGAGGTGATGTTATGAAAAGATACGATATTGAACCAAGAAATTACAAGGAGCATGTTTTAATTTGTCATTCTCAAGCCCTAGGAG
>CAKSGI010000367.1 GCA_934454005.1 uncultured Eubacteriales bacterium
ATATTTTTTATTGCCCCAAACAATCATTGACCAAAGTTTTCCTATAAATTCCACAAATTCATCTTCTGTCATATTTTGAATCTTCTCTATAGTCCAACTTTGATAATATGTCATCCTCTCTTTTCTTTCATTAATTGCTTCAATATCGATATTATTTAAAATATGTTGTTTGTATTTTTTTATAATATTTTTTAATTTTTGATTATTCATCTAAGTCTCCTCTAATTCCTTTGTTAACAACAATTTTAGTTGCTTCGATTTTTTTATCCGCATACAATACAACATCTTTAATAACCAATTTATGTATTGCTGAAATGATTATTTCCATAGTTTTATAATCTGGCTTATTATCTTTCGCTGGTAATTGAATATCTAAAATATCAGCATCTTTAGCATAAAAATTTCTACCATAGTCAAATTGTCCATTATGCGATGCCTTATGAATTGCTGTTGTTACAAATATAGCTGAATATGCTGATAATTTTTCTGTATGAACAATAGCCAAATGATCATCTCCACCATATTTATAATTTCTATATTTTGCAGAACCAAACATATCTATTGTTGTAGTATTTTCTTGAAATATTTGTACTTTATTTCCTATAAAAGCAGAAACCCCCTCATTTTCTTCACCTGCTGTTACAAAAGGTAAATCTCCTTGTATTCTATCAGCACTCTTAAGTCTCTTTCCTCTAGTAGATTTCCCAAATAAATCTTCTAAATTAAAAGTATTCCATTCTAATTTATTATAATTATTAATAGTATCTTCTTCTTCTTTTGTTAAAGTATAATCTTTCAATCCAGTAGAAGTTAAATAAGCTTCTAGTTCAGCGACACGCTGAGATTCTAGTTCAGCGACAAATTTTTCCATATAATTAAAATCTATCTCATTATTAATTATAGGAAGTTTAATTTTTTCACATTTAATTCTTTCCCAACCTGCTTTGTTAGTCCATTCATATTTACCACGAATAGTTTTTGAAATTGATCCTACAAGAAAAATATTTTGATTATGACTCAATTTATTGTCGTTGTATATCCATTCAATTGCATATGCATCTTGTAAAACTGTAAATTCTTTATTTTGGTAGAATGTTGCTCCTGTATTTGCCCCGTTTGCTGATATAGTTATTTTATTTTTCAAAATTGTTGCATTATCTCTCGGTACATAATTATTAAGTCCTTGATTTTGGATTCCAGCAGTTAATGCAGGTAAGTTAAAATCTCCCTTTATATTACTTGGCAAATCATTTGTTTTATACTTCAATTTATTGGTTT
Source organism: uncultured Eubacteriales bacterium (assembly GCA_934454005.1). The sequence continues at coordinate 1,279 of CAKSGI010000367.1, forward strand.
TAATCTTTTTAAATAATTTATTCAGTGGATATTCGCCCCACTCAACATCTTTGAGCATTTTATTGAGTGAGGCATCTATTTTCCCAGGCTATTATCCCCATTACTATTATTTTTAAGTAAGTTAGATACTTCCCACGCTAAATAGTCACTAACAGTCTTTTTAAAATCTTCCAATTTAGGCTTTGTATCTATTGGAGCCGATTGATTCCAATCATTACCACTATCTGGATTGATTTTTCCCTCATAATATTCTTTCTCTGTAAAAATATTTAACTTAGATTTACCAAATCTAACTAAATCAACTATTTCTTGATAACGTTCTTTTGCTCTATCTGTATCTTTCAAATTGTTACTTGATTTTTTACGATTTGTACGAGTGTATCCATCATTTGAAAAATCTATAAATTTTACTATATCATCACTTTGATGAGCTTCTCCAATTCTAAATACATATACATTAGTTTGGACACTAGATTTACCTATAAAAATGTCTATTGGCATTTTTATACTTGCAAGTAATGTACTATGTTTTAATATCTTTTTATTAAATTCTATTGCTTTTCCAGAACCAGCAGAATTTTGAATAATAATTGCAGCATACCCCCTTTCCATCATAGAAAGTGCTTTTTCTACAAATATCATTCCGTTACCTGGTGCCGAATATGGAGGATTTAAAACAAATGCATTGGCTGGAAACTTCTCATCCGTCTTTCCAAATCCATAATATCCATTAAAATCCCTAATTGAGTCTTTATTTAAAATATTAGAACTTCCATCTCCCATTAAAATCATATTAAGAATAGCAAGCATATATACACTTGGAAGTATTTCAATTCCTAATAATTGATTTGCTTTTATTTCAGCGGATTTTATTGCTAATTGCTCAGGAGATTTTATTTTATTTTTTGCATCAATTAACATCTCATTCATGGCTGATACTAAAAGTCCTGCAGATCCAGTTGCAAAATCCCAAACATAAGAATCTTTGTCGACTCTAGCCAATTTTACAAGTAAATTAGCAACATATGAAGGAGTTAATACAACATCATTTAATTTATCTTGTGAAAAACCCAACCAACTATACATTTCATTAAATAGTTTTCCTGTAAAATCTGTTGATAGTCCTATTTTATAATATATTCCTAAATCATCTACTATTTTAGTAAATACACGTTTTA
>CAKSGI010000368.1 GCA_934454005.1 uncultured Eubacteriales bacterium
CAGCAGCTACAATAGCGTTATCCTGAATGGTAACACCATGGTGAAGCTCAAATCTTTCTTTAATACCTCTTAGGATTGAAATAGTATCCTCAACAGTTGGTTCTGATACTAAAACCTTTTGGAAACGTCTTTCAAGGGCTGTATCCTTTTCAATGTATTCACGATATTCCTTAAGAGTAGTAGCACCTATACAATGTAATTCACCTCTAGCAAGCATTGGCTTTAAAAGGTTACCTGCATCAAGTGCGCCATCAGCCTTACCGGCACCTACAATTAAGTGAATCTCATCGATAAACATAATAATGTTTCCATCAGATTCTTTTATTTTGTTTAAAACAGCCTTTAATCTTTCCTCGAACTCACCACGATATTTAGCACCAGCAACTAAGGCACCCATATCAAGCTCGAAGATTGTTTTATTCTTTAATGATGTTGGAACATCGTTAGCAACTATACGTCTTGCAAGTCCTTCGATGATAGCTGTTTTACCAACACCTGGTTCACCTATTAAAACTGGGTTATTTTTAGTTTTACGAGATAATATTTTTATTATACGACGAATTTCCTCGTCTCTTCCGATTACGGGATCAATTTTTCCCTCTCTAGCAAGAGCGACTACATCACGACCATATTTTTCTAATACGTTCTCGTTATTCATTTGATTTTCATCCTGCATCATAATTATCCCACCTTTTCTGTAGTTCTCATCAACTACAATTATATTATATCACTAAAATTAGCACTGTCAATAGTAGAGTGCTAAAAAATAATAAATAATTTTCTCTTGACAATACTTTGGGATTTTGATATACTTATATTGTTCTCAAGATGGCCCTGTAGCCAAGTGGTAAGGCACGGCACTGCAACTGCCTGATCGTTGGTTCGAATCCGATCGGGGCCTCCATTAGAGTTAAGTATAGCTGATACGAAAGTATTGGCTATTTTTCTTTATATAGACATAAATGCAGCAATTATTAATGATTTATAGGGGATTTTTACAATAATTAAGGAAGTAGTATTATATATACCATTTATATGTAAATTTAAATCGTTAAATTATTGTTAATCGTTAAACTACTACTAACTATATATAAACATATATAAGAGAAGAAAATCAATTTTTATAAATAACCTCACGTGACACGTGACAAACGTGACAGATTTCGCAAAATAAAAACTCTAGCTATACTAATTAGAGTTAAATATTTATTACTGAGCCATCTTTGAAATTAAATTCGAGATGACTATCTTTATATACTTTTATGTTGATGATTGTTAAAGTGAAGAGTTTATCGTTAAATTCTAAATTCAGTGTATCGGTAGCTTTAATTTCATTGATGAATGCTTGAAGCTTAATCAATTGTCTGTTCCTGTCGACTTGTTCAGACATAAGTTTATTGTATTTATCCTGAGCTTCAGTAAATCTTTTAACCAAATCTACATATTCTTCCATGTAAGCTTCATATTTCATTTGCTTCTTATTGTTGAAGATGTGTTCACATAAACCACTAACCACTAGCGTTACATTCTTGACTTGTTCTATTGGTTTGGATAGATTTACATCTAGTAGTTTTTCTTTTACTAGAAGAAGATTTGAAATAAGAAGTTCCTTATCTTTTAGAAGAATGTTTAATGTTTTTAAATGAGTATTTTTAATTGTTTCTTCATCAAAAGTAGGAGTTGTGCATTTAGTTCCGTTAAATTTATTATTACATTCCTATACGACATACCTATAGATATCATTTGAATGCCATACCTTAGGTCCATATATAGATCCACAATCAGCACATATGACTCGACCGAACAATACGTTATTACTATGACTTTTAACTTGATTATTAAGTTCAAGTTTAGCTTGTACTAGTTCCCATTCATCAAGATTAGATTTAATATAATTTTCATAATGATCTCTTTGAACCTGTAAAGAATAAAGCTGTTCATCTTGTTCAGTTGATACTCTTGCGTATGCTGCGACTCGTTTTTAGTAGGTGCATTTTCGACCTTTTTCTTTATTGGGGTAATTTCTTTAATTGTCTTTTTCATCGTTTTCCTCCGACACACTAATTATGGGGTTATATTTTTTAATTAGCTTTCTCTTAAATGATATAAGTTCATCTTTTGTTATAAATTTATCTTTATGCATTTGATTTAGAAGAAGACGTGCAAATCTATATTTTATTTCACCTTCAATTTGCTTATGAAGTATAATAAAAAAACTCCTTAAAGCTGTGTCTATCTATCACTCTAAAGAGGCTTAAAGTCAAGTTGTATCGAAAAGGTGCTGCATTAAATTTTATTGTGTCTTAAAACTAATTCATTCCTAAGTATCAATAATGTTCTAACGGATATTACCCGTAATTCTTGATTTTTCTCTCATTTTATGGCATATTTTACGAGAAAGGAGTTAAATATGAGAGAATTTGATTATAGTAAATTAAAAGATAGATTATGG
>CAKSGI010000369.1 GCA_934454005.1 uncultured Eubacteriales bacterium
GTATAATATGTTTATATAAAATCGGGGTGATTTGATGGAGCATTATGTACCACCATTTCAAATAACAAATATAATGTTGGATAAAATTTCTTCTATTATGAAAAAAATAGGGAAATTGGATAATTATAAAGATTTAAATAAAATGCCTATTTTAAGAAGAAATAATAGAATAAAATCAATACATTCTTCGTTAGCGATTGAAGCTAACTCTTTATCTTATGATCAAGTTAAAGATGTAATTGATGGCAAATTAGTAATTGGCTCAAAAAATGAAATTCAAGAAGTTAAAAATGCATATAATGCTTATTTAAAAATTGGCGAAGTAGATCCATATAATATTAAAGATTTAAAAGAAATCCATGGTATTATGACATATTTGACAATTGATGAATCTGGCAAATTTAGAAGTGGAAATGAAGGAGTTTTTGATGAAAACGGTAATTGTATCCACATATGCCCTTCGCCAAGTGAAATTGATAGTTTAATGAATGATTTATTTAAATGGATGATTGAAAATAAAAAAAATATTCATCCACTAATATTATCATCTGTATTTCATTATGAATTTGTGTTTATTCATCCGTTTAGCGATGGTAATGGTAGAACTGTACGTTTATGGCAGAATGTAATATTATCAAACTGGGAAAAGATATTTGAGTATGTACCTATTGAAAGTGAAATAATGAAATATCAAGAAAAATACTATTCATCAATACGTAATTGTAATTTTAAAGGTGAATCCACAGAGTTTATTGAGTTTATGTTAAAAATGATTGATGAAGTATTGGATGGAATTGTTATAGGGGTAAGCAATCAAATCAACCATATAAGTTCATATGTAAAGAAACTTTTAGATGTTATGGAATCTGGCATTCCTTATACAACACAAGAGCTAATGGAAATGTTAGATATGAAATCTAGAGTATCATTTAGGGAAAATTATTTGCTACCTGCATTGAAAAATGGGTTAGTAAAAATGTCGTATCCTGATAGTCCGACAAGTAAAAATCAAACATATTATAAAGGTTAATCCATTATTCCATAGAATATGTCGAAAAAATTAAGGACCTAAAAATCATAAAGTTAAAATTGAAGAAATAAACTGATTTTTTAAAATGGAAATTCAGCGCGATGCAAAATATCAATAAAATATAATATCTGCAGTGATATATCAAGAATTATTATTTAAAACAAACAAAAATATATGATCGCATACGTTCACACGGAAAGCGAAATAGCGTGCGGTTGTATTAATATATGAGTTATTAGACAAGTCATCCTTAATTTTATTTAATATTTTAAATCCATAATAATTAAAATGGAGGAATTACAATGCGGTTGGATGGATATGGCTTATTTGTTAAAGATATGGAAAAAATGATTCGTTTTTATCGAGATGTATTAGGATTTGAAATTAAAGAAGATGAAAACGCTGACAATGTCTATTTATTAAAAGATGGAACTCTCTTTTTACTTTATGGAAGGAAAGATTTTGAAAAGCTCACAAGCAAAAAATATGAGTATCTTAAGGGTGTAAATGCACACTCTGAAATAGCGTTATATGTTGACACATATGAAGAAGTTGACTTGCAATATAAAAATGCGATTGCCTGCGGTGCAACTTCTTTATTAGAGCCAACTACCGAGCCTTGGGGACAAAGAACCTGCTTTATTTCTGATCCAGAAGGAAATGTCATTGAGATTGGTTCTTGGAATAAACCATTTGAAGAAAAGGATCTATAAGATTGACAAATTCCAGTTTGTTGGCACGGTTTGAACGCTTGCTTTACTTCCACAGGTGTGCAACTGGTGAAAAAACTGCATTTCCCCTAAATCGAGAATGCACCCCCTTTAAGGATTTCTATCAAAATTACAGTTCTTAGCCACCTCAAAAATCCTGCAAACATATTTTGGGAATGCATTTTGGTTTTCGACATTTGGTGTCTCCAAAAGATTTTTGAATTTCCTCAAAAAGTTCTCGGCTGATTATAGGTTCGTGAACATCTTTACGAATCTGCCAATTTTCACGGGCATTATCAATTCTGTTTTTAAGTTTAAAGGATTTGCTGTAAGTCTTGAAATTGACAACATCACCCACATAGGACTGGTTTGTTAAGATTCTTTGTATCATCCCGTGATTCCTGAGATATTCATTCAGCGGAGGTTTAGCAGTAGGTTTGATGATACCCTTCTTTGCGGCATAGGCCGATGGAATATAGACTTTTTGATTTTTTAGAATCTTAGCAATCTTGTTCATACTTTCGCCCTGTTTTCTCAGTTCGAAAATGTAACGGACTATCTGAGCGCCTTCTTCATCAACCACCCAACGCTTTTTATCCATTTCATCATATGTATAACCGAGTGGAGGTCTACCTATTGCATAACCCTGACTGTTTTTGATTTTTAGCGTTGACCGCATTTTGCGGCTCATGTC
>CAKSGI010000370.1 GCA_934454005.1 uncultured Eubacteriales bacterium
CACATGTAGAAAATATGTTGATGAAAGTATTAACGCAGAAATTTATTCAGTATGACATTGATATTTTCTATTCAGGAGAAACGTTGTGTGAGGAAATGAAAGAAACGAAATATGATTTAATATTCTTAGATATAGAGTTGCCAAAGATGAATGGAGTTGAAGTTGGGAAGTATATTCGTGAAATAAAAAATGATAATATTACACAGATAGTGTATATTTCATCAAAACAGGAATATGCAATGGAACTTTTTAAGGCTAGACCAATTGATTTTTTGGTAAAACCATTAGATGAAGTACAGATTGACAGTGTTTTGCAGGTATATATTAGTCTTAATAATGGATTAGATGATATATTTCGCTATAAGAAGGGGCGATCAAGTCATAAAGTGGAAATTCGTAAGATAATGTATTTTGTAAGAAGTAATCGGAAAGTAACTATATTCACAACAGATGGAGAGGAAAGCTTTTATGAATCTCTTGAATCTATTTATGAAAGATTGAAAGACTATGGATTTTTATTTATACATAAATCTTATATGGTTAATTACAGATTTATTCAGACAATACGATATGATTCGGTAGTAATGACAAATAAGGAAGAATTTTCAATCAGCCAATCGAGAAGAAAAGCAATCCGCGATAAATATAATGAGTTGGAGGGAGAATAATGGAAAACATTTTATATGGAATATCATACATATTATCAACAATTTTCGAATTGTATATTATATCAAAATTTGTGGATATATTTCTTGGTGAAAAAACTAAAGAGAAAAGATTCGTTATTGCAGCATATATATTTAGGTTTGTTGCATGTACAGTGCAATATGCCTACATGCCCTATGTATTATTAAATATGTTAGTAGGAGTTACTACGCTGTTTATTATTACATTATGCTATAGTGGAAATATAGGGAAAAAAGTAATTGCTGTTGTCTTGATTTATGTGTGCTTATTTGCATCAGAGGCTGTGGTTGCGGGAGTGTTGGAATTAGCAGATTTTCACATTTCGGAAAGTGGACATAATGGAGATGCTTTTTCATATATAGGAATTTCCATTGTTTTATGGATTATATATGAAATTATTAGAGCTTTTAAAAATATTAATACAGAAACTGTATTACCAAAAACATTTGATATAATTATAGTTGTATTAAGTATTATTATTTTTTCAATGGAGACGGTAATTTTTGCCCAAGAAGAAATTATGTATAGCATTAAAGTTACATCTGTTATATGTATGTTACTGATTTTATTTTTAATAATTTATTTATATGATATTATTTCTAAATATTATGGGGAAAGATTGCAATCTGAAGTAATTAAAAGAGAACGAAATTATTATTTTAAGCAGGCAGAACTATTAGAGCAAAGTAATAAAGGAATAAGGGAACTTAGGCATGATATAAATAATCATTTGTACGCAATAGCATCTATGATAGGTGATGAAAATCATGATGCAAAAAAATACATAGGTAACATTACAGAGAAATTTGTGGAAAACAAAATATATAGCAGTACGGGGAATATTGCTTTAGATAGTGTAATTAATTATAAGTTAAACAAAGCCAGTGAAGAGAACATTGTGATAAATTCAAGTATAGCTATTCCAAGTAATATACAGAAGGGTGTAGAAGATTTGGTTACTATTATAGGAAACTTATTAGATAATGCTATTGAGGCTTCTGAAAACATTGAGAATGATAAATACCTAGGAATAAAGATAAAGTATAAATGTGGCACCATGTTTATTGAGATAAAAAACAGATATGATGGAATTGTAAAACAGAAGAATGGTGAATTTGTAACAAAAAAAACTGATAAAACATTTCATGGTATTGGTTTAAAAAGTGTAAAGGCAGCAGTAGAAAATCATAATGGAACAATAAAAGTTAATTTTGACGAAAAAGAATTTGGGGTTAATGTTATGTTGTATATATAAAAGAATCTCTAGCAGTAAAACTGTTAGAGATTTTTTTCTTTAATTTATACAAAAATACTACTATTTTATACAATTGAGGTAAATAAGAAGACAAAAATGTTATTATTTTTTATGCTGAAAGACAAATGATGAAAGGAGAAAGTAATTTATGAAAAAGAAAACAAAAGCACTTGACAAATTTATTGGTACTGTAGCTTTAGCATCAGCTAAAAGTAATGTTAATTCAACATGTTCATGGTTTTTTCATCAGCCAAAAGTCCCAGATGGTGTAAAAAAATTAAAGAAAATAAATGATTAACAAATTTTCAACAAAAGTAAGCGATAGATTGTTGCGCATGGGTGTTATCAATGAACAAGATTATGAAATTTATCAATATGGTTTAGAACATCTATTCACAAGTATTTTGGATTTGTTGACACTATTTGCTATTGGATTGATTATGGGAATGATATGGCAAGGAATTATATTTGTTT
>CAKSGI010000371.1 GCA_934454005.1 uncultured Eubacteriales bacterium
ATAGAATATAGTCTTATATCATCTTTATCATAATGTTTAAGTAAGAATGAATAACTATTACCAGCAGTATAATTTTGTACTTCATTTCTTTTTAAAACTATTAATAATGAAGACATAATAATTAAAACTATTATAAATATATTACATAACTTAGATATTATAGAATAATCAAAATTAAATTTTTTATTTCTAAAATAATATGCAAATGGAAATATACTACATAATAAATAATTACTAAATCCCTTTAAACTAGATAATCCTAATATCATAGTACCTAAATATAAACATAAATATCTTATTTTAACTTTTTTATTAACAAATATAATATATATTAAACTATTAATAATTAATATAATTAAAAATATAGTTCCCCATAAAGTATTAAATCCTGTTTTATAAAGTTCTGGTATTAAACTAGTCATATATTTATTATGAAATGAACCAAATATAAAAGTAATATTTTCAAGTCCATATGGATTAATAATACCACATACTAAAGATATTAAAAATATAAAAAGAATTGGTTTTATATTATATTTTTTAAATATTCCTTCGACTATATAAGGTAGCATAAATAAAAATATCATTATCCATAAAGATGCATGCATATTTATCTGTAATATAGATATTAAAGGTATAAAATATAAATACTTTTTATTATTTTTATGAACATATAACTCTAACAAATATATAACTAACAATAAATTTATATAGCTTAATAACTGTGGTCTAGGTACTAAAAAATAATATAATAAAACATCATTAATTACCATTATTATAATTGATAAACTCTTATTATTAGAACTTATTAATAAACATATCTTATATATTAAATAGCATATTAATGCATTACATATTATAGTATATATAACAAACCCATTCCAAGAAAATACCTTAAATATTAAATAAAATAAGCAAGAGGACATATAATTTTGAACAACTACATGAAGTCCATTATGAATAGAAAATGGATCTATATGATATATACCATTATTTAATATATACTTTCCTTGAGGTATTAAATAAAATATATCAACAGCCCTAATATTAACTCTATACATTATCGCAATTAATACAAAGTTTAAAAGCAATACCCAAAATATTAAGTATTTATTTTTACTTATTAAATCTTTTCTCTTATTCATACTTCTCACTATTTAATTTTAACATAAAAATTACTTACATCAACCATTAATGTTTATGTCTTTTAATTTATCAAAATTTAAATAAATATCATTTAATAAATCACATATTCTATTACAAAACATTCTTTTATTTTCTTTATTAGGTTTTGTTTCAAAAATACTTTTATACATTCTTCATCAACTCTAAATTTAATAATCAGTATCTTATTTATAAATATTTTTCAAGTAAATCAGTTAATTGGCTTAATAATGCCATAACCTTTTTATTAATTTCAGTAGTATTTTTTTTACTGTATAACATTAATAATTCATTATAAAAATAGTCAATTTCATAACTTGATATTTTATATTCTTTCATATTGTTTTTTATAAGAATAAGTGAATCAATTAAGTTACACATTAGTAAATTAAACTTTTGTTTATCTTTTAAATTATTATTCCTTACATAATTTTTAAGCAAAGGTATTTCACTAATTGTATGTGCTAAAATATTTCTATATTTTATAAAATTATTATAAAAATCAAAACTCTGCAGATTATCATCTATATTAGAAATACTATATTCCATATTCTTAATTTCTTGTATAGTATTTTGAGCAGTATTTTTATTATTAGTATAATGATTTATGAAGTCATCATAACTGATAATTAATAACTTTTGTCCCGTTTTTATATAAAAATGATTTAAATAACTTTGTCTAGCAAATTTAAAACCTCGATGTTTTTCAAACCAATCCACTTTTTCATCAGCAGTAATAAAAACAATATCTCTTTTAGATTTTTCTGCTTTTTTTATTAAATAATGATATATCAAATAATCCCCATACTTATTACCGTTTGTTTTGTTATGATCACAAAAACCAGGAAATATATTGTCATCATAATCATTATTTTTTTGAGATTTAAAATTTTCAATGTTTTTATCATAATCTTTTTTCAATTCATTTTTCTCTTCTTCAGTAAATTTTTCATCACAAGCATCAAAAAAAATCTCTTTGATAAAGTTAGATATTGAATCATTTCTATATTTTAATTCGTTTTTATTTCTTTTTTCTTTAACTTCATTTGTTAATTTATTTTTTATCTTTTCAAATTCTTTTATTTCATCATCACATAAAGACGATTTAAAATCTTCAATTGTATGCATACATTCCTCTAAACTTTTGTTATAATCATTAAATTTTTCATCACGATTTGCTTCTGCAGCATCCATTACTTTAAATCTATTTTTGAAAAACTCTTCAGCAACGTGATATGGAACCCAAGTTC
>CAKSGI010000372.1 GCA_934454005.1 uncultured Eubacteriales bacterium
TAAGCCCAAAATAGATGACAAAAATATTATCATCGATACCGTCATACATCTTAGACTCTTAGTAAAATGGTTTATCTTTTCTAACATAATATTGGTTTGTCCAACCCTAGCTACTGTTTTATTCGAAGATAAAATCAAGAAAATTGCTAATACTGTCGTAGAAAAGCCAATAAATATCACATCAACAACAAATAAACTTAATTGCAAGTTTTCAGATTGCAAATACTTCATAAAAATCATATTTACACCCACTCTCCATATGCTATCCTTTTTCTATCCAGCGTCATATTAGAGAGTATTCGTGCTAGATAGACAATAATCCACTGAATATCCTCGTCTATATCTTTTTCATATTCCTTTATTTTCTTTTCAATTTCGTCTTCGCTTAGATGTTCTCTTTTAATCTTATCTTCTAAATCCTCTTTATTTTCTTCTATTGTATAATCTCGCCAATATCCTCTGAAATCCCATGTTGTTGTTATGAAATAATTCAGTAATGCAGCGATTCCATTTCGCTTGATTTTCCAGCTACCACCGCCGCTACCATCTTCACATCTACATTCTGGAATAAACCAATTATATTGTTTTAACTTAGGGTCTGATTCCAGCTTCCTAATTGCATCAATTAGGATTCCTGATATCTGCTTACTATTCGTTTCTTCTCCGTTAATTTCAAAATAATATCCCATTTTTCTACCTCTTTTTCTGCGAGCAGCTGTTTTGATCCCCAGCCGGTATTTATTTTGTCTTTCTTGCAATACCCCGGTCTACAATATCCGCCAAAGATATACGACGTGGCATTCTGCCAGTATCTACAAGATAAACACTGGTTACTTGGCTGCTGAAGATTAATATTAGTGCCAATATGCCCCATTTCTATTCCTCCAATCCTAATTTTTTCACACATGATTCATAGAGTTTTTCTTCTACTAATGGTCTAACTTTATCTTTGTATTCCTTCGTGATATCCTTTACAATATCATTTCTAATCTCTTCCACATCTTTCTTTTATAAGGTTACCTTGCTTATAAAAATATTTTTATTCATATAAAGTATGTTAGAATTTGAAGTTACTCGATTTTTCTGTATAAATAGTTCTATACAATTTTGTCTAACAAAAAAAGGCCGGATAAACCGGCCTTTTCACCTAGCCATTGTCATTATTAAGTATTAATTTTCTTTCTCAAATTCTGGAATAATATACCGTTGATGATCTTCTGGAATTTTTAATGCACTCATTGCTTTTTCAAGAGACAAGCCCATAGTATCCATAAGATTTTTTACCATCTTAATTTCAGCATCAACAACTAAGCCTTTAGCATATGATTTTTGATTAAATTCCGTCAACAACATAGCACTCACCTCACTTTGACATTTGGACAAAAAGCTTCCGATACATTGCCAGTTTTCGGCCTTACTAATAGCAGCATCTATAGCCTCCTTTAAGTTCATCTCTTGTGTATACCTGCGCACAGTACTAACAAATTCAGTGTATTCTTTCAGTGATCTGCATTTATCCATCAAATCTTTATTGTGTCCATAGTTGATGTTAAGCATTGTTGCAGTCCATTCAAATTCTCCGGTTTTATCAGGAATTTGGAATGCATCAGATAATTTTAACTTGACTACATCTGGCTGATTACCAATTCCATTATAAAATACAACATATCGTGGAGTAGGTATCTGTTGTAAAGCACTTGTATATATTTTTATATCATTTTCTTTAATATATGCACCATATAATTCTGCAAAATACTGTAATCCACGTAGGGGCATATTGGGATTAAAAGAACTCTGGTGTTCAAAGAGATTCATTTGACTCCCCAACAAAAATGATATATCGTTCTTCATTTTAACATATAACACATCATTTAATGTAGTAATTTTGATATCCTCTACATCAGTATAATTTGTATCAGCTATAGCATTACACAATGATAATAAATACTCCCTGTTTTCTTCTGCGCCAAATATGAATCGGAATAGTCTATCTTTATATTCCTTATTCACCTGTCCTTTGTTTACCTCTGTCATAATTATTCTCCTTTATTATACAACACTTTTTCCTTAGAAACAACGACCTGATAATCTTTACCCTCCCTTTCGTCAATAAATTGTTTCCATAAATATAATGATTGTTTATGGAGAAAATAGATGAAATACTCATGCAATTCTATTGTTCAACCTCACATCCATTGGGAATCAATCTCTTCATCAACAAGAGCTCAACGGGGGCTAAAAGGACTTAAATGGTATCTTAACTTATCTTTAGCTACGTTTATCTTTTTCGTCCATTTTCTTCAATTGCTCCACTTTTACATCCACTTTCCGTCCATTTTTTCACTTTTTCTCCAGTACAATCCCTTTTTTAGTCAGTATACTGAAACCTACTGGTTCTTATGAGGATTTTAAA
>CAKSGI010000373.1 GCA_934454005.1 uncultured Eubacteriales bacterium
GTATAAATTATTAATAGTTGTATTTTTTTGGTTAAAAAATTCCGTTCCATTTTTAAATATAATTCCAGAAATAGAAATACTAACAATTTCTATTGTAGTTGTTCCTGTTGAATCACTGATATGTGAAAGTAAATTCATTATACCACTTTTGCGTTCAAGAGTATATGTGCTTATGCTTTTTCCATTAATTATATTAAAAACAACATTTTGTAAAGCCTCATTATATAAAGTCATATTCTATTGAATTTGAATTTTGTCATCATTAATAATTGAGTAAGAAAACATATTATCAAATCCAATTGTTATATTAAGTAAATAATCTGGTGAAATTATTGGAGTTATAACTATATCATAGCCAATTAACGCATCATAACGAATATCTAGTTCGCCCTCATTAGATAAAGTGAAAAAAGCATCCTTTTGATAAAATGCCCATTCTAAATAATAATCTAATTCTTTATTATTGGAAAATAAAACCAATTTTATATTATAGCTTTTCCCTCTAGGCAAAGTTACTGAAGTTTTAAAATATGAAGAATTTATTTTCCATTTTAATTGTAAAGGATTAACTACTAAATCAGCATTAACATTATTTTTAATATCTGAAAATATGATATAACAGCTTTGTTTTTTTGCTAAAGTAAAGGAATACGTTCTTTTATTAGTTCCTGTTACTACTGAAGAAATACTGGAATTATTTTCATCATAAATATATGCATATTTAGTTGTAGAATCTGTCCATGTAGTATTAAGCTTAAATTGAATAGATTCATTATATGGATTTTCAAATCTTAAAATTTTTTGTGAACTTCCTACAACAAATTCCCCTTTTTCTAATGAAATATTTTCCGGCTTAGAAATAAAAATATTTACAGTCACCTCATAAGAAGCATTATTGATTAAATAAATATATTTTTGTTTATCGGTAGATAAATAGAAATAATATTTTAGATTATCATAATTTATCACACCATCTATAGTAACATTTTTTGTACTAGAAGAAATCAAATAATAACCTGATTCATTTGTTTCAAATTTTAATACACATTTACTTCCCTTATTAATAGTTATTATATTATCAGATAAAGCTAAAGTATTAATTACATCGCATAACACACTTAAATTACTTTTTAAATTATTACTGACAACAATCCAGTATCTTTTTTCGCTTTGACAATCAAAAGTTATTGAATTAGTATTTGTTTCCAGTAATTCCAACCCATTGTTATCATCAAATACATATAATGAAATCTTTGCTCCATCAGCTATAACTCTATGAACACCAGAATATATAGAAGAAAAGCCAAATACTCTATCTCCAAGTACTGAAATGGATATTGTTTTTCCTTCTTCTAATGATAATATATCACTTTTAGAACTTCCATAAACTAAAGCTCCTGAAATAGCATTGGTATAAGTTTCATTCATTGTTTCAAGATTATGTGCAACCGCTGGAGAAGTCGGAATAGAACGATTAGAAGTTAAATCTTCAGGCTGAAAAATTTTTACATATCTTTTAAATCCATTAAAATTTATATTATCTTCAAAGCCAAAACCTAGCTGTGAATTCAAATCAATAAATAAATCATCCATTATTACAGCTTGTCCATTAATAACATTATAAAGCCCTAAAATTTTTTGTCCTTCTTCATATGTTATATCTCCTTCTAAATCTGGATTTATATTTTTTAAAACCTCATCATATAAATTTATCCCAAATGAATTAGCTATCATTGCTAAACCTTGAATAAAATCCACTGTTCCTCCTATCAAATTAGGATGTTTTCTAACAACATTAATTACTGTCTGCATTAAATCAAAATAAGGTTTCAGCATAGAAGAAAATTCACTTGTCCCATTAACTGCATCTTCAACTACACATTCAATAAAATCAATTGATACCATAGAGCCATAGGCTACAACATTCATATTGACATCTTCTGTATATGCTTCATTCCAATTATCTCTAATTTTAATTGCTTCATTGTAATCTAGTATGCTTTGTACACCTGGATAGAATTCACCATTAGAATTGTAAAAATCAAGACCATTTAATATAGAGTCAATTCCTCCTAATACTGAACCATTATATGGCGTTCCCAAACTAAATAATGCTGCAACATTATATGGATGTTCAGTTGCATACATAATATTAGTAATGCCACCACGACTATGACCTATTAAATTAAATCTTGGTAAAACGTTAGTAATAGATTTATATTGCATAGAAATTGCATCTAATACATTTTCAAATTCTTCATATACATCATCATTAGAAGCATATGAATCAAAACTTTCATATATTAGTAAAATATGCTTTGATACATCACTTAATCTTTCAGTATCACAAATTTTCGTTAAATAACGATTATATTGTGTTAATTGAAAAG
>CAKSGI010000374.1 GCA_934454005.1 uncultured Eubacteriales bacterium
CGGGAACACTGCCACAAACTAACCACGCTCAGAAACTCAAATTCATAGAATAAAATAGAAATAACCTGTTATATAGAGTATCCCCATCCCCATGAATTCACATATCCCCTTCAATATGCTTATATTTATTCTACACAATATTACAAATTTTGCAATTTAAAATTTTTGAGATTTTAACCATCCTCCCGCAAAAAAGGCCGAACGCTCCTTCGACCCTATCATTACATTCAAACAACCAGCTATTCCATTATCGCCCTAACTTGTTACTGTAAGCTGAAGCATTCTCAACCACCTGCATAGCAGGTGGTTTATTTGTTTGGCTATCTATATTTCGTAAAATATAGGCTTTCTTTTTTCCAAACGGGGCTTTGCCCCAAACAAGCAAAAAGCAGGAAAGCAATTCACTCTCCTGCTAGTTTTCTTAAAAAACATCCTTTAGACAATGTTAACTTAACGGCTTTACATTTTATCCCTCTTTTTATTCATAGCATATTTCCACAACGTGAAAATAATTAACTTGTTTCGCTGAAATCAATCTCAACTCTCACACGCAAAGCGAGCCATCTTTGTCACCATCTGTATCTTTTCTATGCGTTTTTTATATAGAGACAGTTTAGCATTATCCGCAATATTAGACGCCTGCTTTACTAACCTATTTGCCTCTTCAAAATCTTTTTTGTTTCTTAAGCGCTTATACGATACCAAATAGACCAACGATTTATGAATCAATGTAGATATAATCCCTTCAACACTGCTAATATCCACATAACTATATAGTGCCGTATCAAAATCCCCTGCAACATCAGAGGCATCTTCACCCATGAGCACTGAACATATACCTCTAGTCCTATAGGCCGTATTAACTTGATTTACTGACCGTACTGTATCATATCCGTTATCAATAATGAGCGATATGCAATTCTTTACTTCAATCAACCTTTTCTCCTCTACAAATTTATCAAGGTTTACCCTTAACTGACAAATATTTTTAGTTTCTTTTATGAGTAAATCCTGAATATATCGATTTACACCTGAAGATAAATCCCACTCTATTATTTCATGTTTACTTACTTTATTATTTATTTTTTGAATAGTTTCTTCTATATTTACTTCTTTTGCAGATTCTTCGATTCGATTGTTTGATGCATTTATATCGCTTCTCATCAACTTGCTACTATCCATTTTCAGCAAGTCTCCTTCAAAATATTTCATAACCTTTTTATTCTGTATCATTGCTGCACAATGATATGGTATATACATTCTGTACCAATCATCTGTATTCTTTATATCTCTTATTTTGCTAACCCACGTTTCTCCATAAACTCCATCAATTGGAATCCCCAAGTTAAAGCAAATATTTAACAAACATGAATATTGCATATCTTCTGTCCAAGTATCCGAATATTTTACGAAAGACTCTTTCCAATCCACAGAATCACATTCATGCAATTGATATGTACTTCTTGCAAATATTTTAAGTACTTCTTTTGTATCTGCAATGCAAAAATTACGATTAGAAAAAAAGCTCAGCAAATTTCTTTCATTAGTCCCCAACGAAACATCTTTTCCGGGAGTATGCCAGCCATGCCGTATATAAATGGCTTTTCCTTCATATTTTTGCCCTAACGACTTTAATAATGGATTAACGTCTAGAGTATCTACTCCTCCATAACCAACAAAAACGAAATATCTATTATTCATCCATTTTTTTACCTTCTCATTAAAAAATAACGAAAATTTTCCTTTTACTGTTGAAAGACTAGCACCTAACGTATCAATCTCCTGAGATACACCATGAATAAAATAAACCGACCCTGCCCTCTCATCTACTGTATTATACACATGCTGCTTTTCATCGAAGCAAATGCTATCTTCCCCATATAAACGTCGATATGCTTCACATATAAAATGCCCATAATTTACAGTAACAATATCTGCACCCATATGCAAACATTGCGCTAAATAAACATGATCTATATTATATGGTCGCTCACTTGCGCAAAACGATCTTAACCCCTTTACTATTGATATTTTTTCCTTTTGATGCTCTTCATACTCTCTAATTGCCTCAATAACCGTCTCTAGACGTGGTCTATTAGCCATCAAGTCATATAATCCTAATTCCATCGTTATCATATCTTTTCTCTGTTCCCAGAGTTCTATCAATTTTTTGGCATATTTTTCACCGCAGGCGCATTGTAACATAAAGTCCGTAAGCCCATTTCCTATCGGCAAATTCGTGGGCGACTCATGATCAACTCCCGCTCCAACCCAAAACACGATTTCCTTTAATTGTGTGTTTTGTACAAGATTATCAAGATCTTCAATTTGCAAGACATCAACATTCTCCATATTTCTATACCTCATCTTTCTCATTAGACTTACAT
>CAKSGI010000375.1 GCA_934454005.1 uncultured Eubacteriales bacterium
ATATGGCACACTTTTGTTTTTTTAAGAGAAAAAATCCTAGTATAAAAATAGAAAATTTAATTTCAAAAGATTATGAGCAAAAATATTTTGGAGAATGTAAATATATATGGAAAAATTTTGTTCCACAAACTGGGCAGGCCGATAACCTTCAAGGTGAGCTGTTAAGAGAAATTGAGAAGATTAGATGTGAAGCACAAGACAATGGCAATATAAATTGGGATGAAGACTATGCGTATTTTTGTGATTTTATAACAGAATCACTGACAGAACAGGATATTTTTTCGGAGGTAGACAAATCCATTACCAAAGCAATAATGACATACTTGAAGGAATGTGGACAATATGCGATGAAGTTTAAAAATAAGAAAATATCGGAAGAGTCAGTTGAGATAAATAAAATTGCCTATACAGAAGAAAATTTATATGATATCATTTGCGACCAAATAGGTTTCTTACAAAGAAAACATCCCAGTCCAATATCATCTGAAATTAATGATAAAATAAAGAGATAAAAATATAGTCAAAGAGAAAGGATTTAATATGGAACATTGTGTGAATCTGAATATTCATTGGGATGCACCAAGAGAAGTTTGGCAAAAAATAAGTGAAGTTTATGAAACGATGCCATATTGGGTAAAAAATAACAATGCACCTTTATGGGTTGGTGAAAACATTCATTTGTGTGCATCGGTTGAACCAAGTGGATTACAGATATCAGGAAAAATGCCTGATGATATATGGGAAGAGTGGTATTCTGATTTGAAGAAAAAATTGACCGTAGCACTAGGATATGAAATAGGTGAACCGGAACAAGGATACGAATTTATATCCTATAAAAGAAAACAAAATAGCTTTTTAAAAATTTTGTTAAAGAGGAAAAATAGACAATAAAATGTTAGTATCAGAATTAATGAAGAAAATAAACTTTCATGATAGTTGTGTAAAGACAGTGATTCACACTGAAAATGTAGTGAGATTAAATCTTGATTTGTGTATGTGGCAACAAAAAGAATATAAGGATGATATGCCTGAATTAAAGGAAATTATTTTGAAATTTATTAATGTAACAAATTACAATTGGGATTCAGAAAAAAGTGAAAAGAATATTGAATACGAATCTATTGTTAAATTTACATATGATAAAAATATTGTATGTATAGTATTGGAGGATGAAGAGGTTTCTATACTGACATTTGAATGTGCTGAGGTACAAATAGAATAAAAATGTGATATAATCAAATTAGCATTTAATTAACAGTTTTATTTAGGAGAAAAGTTATGAAAAAGAAATTTAAAAAAGTTTTAATTGCACCGATTTATGGAATATATTATGTTTTGTTCGAATTGATTATGGGTGTGGGAATGAAAGACCCATGGGACAAATTGGTAAAGTGGACGGACAAATAATAAAATATAAACAGGAAGTAAAGACACCTTTAAAGGGTGTCTTTTGTATATTGTAGAAAAGTGTATATTAAAAGCAAAGGAGAACAAAATATGAAGACATATGTGTGGGAAACCACAGAAAAAATATAGCAGGTAGATTAAGAAATATAAGAAAACGTCGCTACATTTCTCAGGAGAAACTTTCGGAAATGAGTGGTGTAAGTTATGGCTCCATAAAAAGATTTGAGTCAACAGGACAGATATCACTTAAAAGTTTAACGAAAATAGCAACCAGTCTAGGTGTGGTAAACGAACTAAGATCACTGTTTACAAATGTTTCATACAGGAATATTCAGGAGGTTATAAATGGAGGTAAACAATAAAATACAATAATATCAGGTGGAATACAAATGTTAAAAGACAAGGATATAAGAGAACCTTTATTTGATTTTTTTGATTACAATTATGTAGTTGTAGGCAGCAGTCACTCCAAACATATAGATGAGCATGTTCCTTTGTGGTGAACGTTTCAATGATAGAATATGGCTTAGTATTATCAAGTATTGTTTTTCTCAAAATTTAACATATTGAAAGTCACTATTTTTCTTTCAACCATTTTTGGAATGTTTAAACGTTTAAAGTACCAAATATCGAACAAAAATATTTTATTGCAATCTCTCTCTTTAAATCTTTAACTATTTTGGTATAATAAAATAACAAAATGGATTAGTACTAAAACCAATTTTTGAGTTAATTTTATGAAAGGAGAACTTTGAAATGCATAAGTATTCAAAAAAATTATTTTCAATAAGCATGTCATTTTTACTTATAATTAGCTTATTGTCCAGTAGGATGATTTATGGTACAGAATCAGATACCACTACTTTTTCTGATTTGAATGTAAATAATAACCAAATTGTCGTTCTTTATACAAATGATATACATGGAGGTGTAAGTAATCATTCACAATATTCAGGTTCAAGCAAGAGTTTAGGA
>CAKSGI010000376.1 GCA_934454005.1 uncultured Eubacteriales bacterium
GGATTAAGACCGTGAGCGTGGGAAAAAGGCCATTTTGAGTCATAATTCATGTGCAAATTAAATTTCCATCAAGGTTTCTGGCTTTCTCGATTATGAAGTCACGAAAAAGTTTTGTTGCCGGAGATAGATAGAGTCGACTATCCCAAAGAAGGTATGATGTGGTTATCATCTCGGGATCATAAATGGGGATGAGTTTGGTATTTTCTCTGAATCTTCCTGCCCAGGAGACAGAAGGTGCAAGGCAAATCCCCATATTTTCAGAAATATATTTTCTGACATAATAAGGATCGTCGCATATGAAGGGAATATTTGGCTCAAACCCACTATTCCTGCAATTATCGATAGTAAGGTTGTACAGGGAAGACTGAACAGGGGTTGTAATAAATTTCTCTTTTTTTAGCTCATCAAGGGCAACTGCTTCTCGCGTAGAAAGAGGGTGATTCTTATGCACAGCAAGAACTATTCTTTCTTTTATTAAAGGAACCCCATCGTGCATTTGCATATAATTATCTTGAGAATTCACGCAAAGGCTATATGTGTGTGCATGGCCACTAAAGTAGTCGTGAGAAACCGAGAAATTTACGGTTGGATACAATTTCGCAAATTCTAACTCGCAGTTTATTATAAATCTTCTATTTTCTAATACTAGGATACTTATGTCCCCACATATATCGTTTGACTGAGAAGCTAATGCATTCACACCGTAATCCAACTCGCGAAGCGCATTATCTACATGATTAAGGAAAACCTTTCCGTTATCATTTAAAAAAATTCGGTTATTTTTTCTATCAAATAATTTAACATCTCCCAATTCCCGTTCAAGACGAGCAAGAGACTGAGACATAGAAGGTTGCGGAACATTATGGTAAGCAGCAGCCTTTGTGATACTCTCATACCTAGCAATAGTTCTGAAATATTGTAGCTGTAATAACTCCATTATTATGCCTCCATTGTTAAATAATTCATAATCGCTCTTTTTACTATTCTACCATATTTTTCACGTTATGGCAATATAGCCAAATTAATATTTTACAAAAACAAACATCGCTGTTAATATTTAATTACAAGGGGTGATTTAATTGAAAAAACTGTTTGGTATCGTATGCGCTAACGTGACTCCCATGTTCTCCGATGGAGAAATTGACTTGGCTTCATTAGAGTGTCTGGTCAATCGCATGGCAGAAACAGGAATCCATGGAGTATATCCTACTGGCACAAATGGCGAAGGCCACCTTTTGAGCAAAGAAGAGCAGCACGCCGTTGCGAAAAAGGTGATAGAAGCGAACGCTGGGAGAATGGCCTGCTTTATTCAATGTGCTACTATGCGTTGGGAAGATACCATGGAAAATATACGGTTTGCCTGCGAGAATGGCGCCGATGGTGTGGGCGTTATGACCCCGACGTTTTATAAAGCTGATGATACTGTGATGATAGAATACTATAGTGATGCCTCTAAAGCAGCTGGGGACAAGCCTGTGTATATTTACAATATCGCGAAATACACAAATAATGATGTTAGTGTCAAAGCGTTTGCAGAAATCATTGATTGCAACGACAATATAAAGGGAATAAAATATTCTAATAGCGACATTCAGCGTATTCAGGATTATCTTAGGGCACCTAAGAAGAACAAGGCAGAAGCCCTTATTGGTGCAGACAGCCTAATCGTGAGTGCTCTTGCTGCTGGGTGTGTTGGTGAAGTATCCGGTCCTGCATGTGTTTTCCCAAAGCGGTACGTAGGTACATATGAAGCTTTTATGGCCGGCGATACAGAGAAAGCACGAGAGCTTCAAAATCGCATTGTAGCATGCTCCAGAAAAATTAAGCCCGTTCCTCAAATCCCTGCGATTAAAGCCATGCTCAAGATGCAAGGGATTATTAAGGATGACACATGCAGAAGGCCCTTTAGAAAGCTCACAAAGGAAGAATATCTGTTACTCGAATCCGCTGTTAACGAATACGAGAAAGAGTCTTATTAATTATGGATGTAATTGTGATTGCCGGAATGCCAGCCTCTGGTAAATCCACATTTGCCATTAAGTTGGGAAAAGCTCTTAATTTGCCAATCATTGAAAAAGATGCTATTAAAGAAGAACTTTTCGATGTAATAGGCTTCAAGCAATATTCAGAAAAACGGCTTCTTGATGTAGCAGCAACAGCAGTTCTTATTCGATGTGTTGATGGATTTTTATCAACTGGCCAGTCAATTATTGTAGTCAACAATTTTAGGAACACTGTTCAGCAACAGGTCCAGGATATGATTGACAGATATGACTGCCAATGTGTGACTGTGTTTTTCGGGGGAGATGCAGAAAAGTTCTACGCACGTTATGTGGAGAGAGATAACAAGCATCTTCGCCATTTGGGTCATGTACTGCAA
>CAKSGI010000377.1 GCA_934454005.1 uncultured Eubacteriales bacterium
CATTTAACTTTTTATTTATAAAAGAGTTTATATTACTTGTCAAAATAATATATTATCGTTTTGATATTTCATAAAATTGGAAATTGCAAAAATCGCAAATCGAAAAATTTTCAATTAAATTTTTCGATTTTTGCGAAAAAAATTGTTCCACCAATGTGATTTTTCCTTATTAAAATCTGCATTAATTGCAGCGTCTTTTAGTGGTTCATTTGAATTTTTAATTACATGATTGGTTACGTTTGATTGATCTTCTATTTGTTTACTTATTGTTCCCGCATGCAGTGCCTGTGCGGCTTGCAAAGCATCTATCAATTTTAAATTTTGTTCCTGTGATACTTTTAAAATTTTTGTTAATTCAGAAATTTGTTTTTCTTTTTCTAAAAGCAAAGCATCTTTTATTGCGATTTGTTCTTGAAAAAATAATATTTGATTTTCATTTTTCGATTTTTTCGTTTTTTGCGATTTTTTTTCGTTTTTATTTTTCGATATTTGCGATTTAATAAGTTCACATTGTTCATCAGAAAGTTCAAATCGATTCCCTATTTTTACAACTTGAATATTTAATTCAGATATTATTTTACTTATAGTTGGTTTACTTAATTTTAATTCGTTTGATAATTCTTTTATAGTCAATAATATCACCTTTACACATTATAAACTTATTGATTTAGCATCATAAAAAACTTATTATAATTATTATATTTAATTTTATTTTAAAAGTCAATATTAATAAAATTTTTAAAGTGATTAAATTAAAAGATAATCCCTCTGATATTTAATATCAGGGGGATTGAATAATATATGAAGTATATATTATAAGTAAACAATTATTTTTTTAGAGAATACCTGAAGCTAATGCTCTTGCCATAGCAGCAGCATCACGGACATCCTTTTTACCGTCCTTGTTATAATCAGCGGTATCAGGAAGAGTGTTTCCATTTTTCTGTGCAAGTTTGAAAGCTATTTCAGCACAGTCACGAACATTTATATACTTGTCTTCATTTGCATCTCCGGTATAATCACGACCAATAAAATCAACAATTGGGGAATTTGTTGCTAAAACATTTCCTAGAATGATAATGTTATTTCCTATTTCCTCAATATTGCGCAATTTTTCATAAATATCAAAATATTGAGTTCTATTTTTTATATTTGATATATAGAGAAATTGATCATCATCTTCTGATTCTTTTTCGAGTATCTTTACTTCTGGATCTGCACCAATGCTTGAAAGATATTCAACTAATTCTTTATTATTATTTAAACTATTTATGTATTCTTCAGGGTTTTCTCCGCCTTTAATCAAAATACGGCAGTCATTTTCAGATGAATAGCATATATTTCCCATTGATTTTACATCAATTGTAAATACTTCCGCGTATTTTATTCCATCCATTTTAGATAATTCATTTGCATATTCTGTAAGTTCAGATATGTCTCCGTCTATATGGCTTGAATAAACATTTTCAGAATGATTTGTGTTATGTCCAAGTACAATTGATTCTAACCCTGATGTACCCCATGCAGCATAGTTTGAATAGTTAAAATCATATTTTAAATTATAGTTATTAATATCTGTTTTATTTTCTGTTTCAAAAACTATTCCATTACAATGTTCTATTAAATCACAATTTATGTAATCATTTTTAAGAGTGCAGTTATAAGTAATATTTCCATTATTAAATGAAAAATCATATTTGGTTGTTTCTTCTGCAAATACACTTATTGATGAATATGCTATAAGTGTTATTGCTGATAAAGCAGATAAAAACTTTTTCATTTTATTTTCACCTTAATCCTTATAAATTATTATTTGAGTATGCAAATTGTAGTACTTCAGGGGTTATTCTTGTTACATGAGATGATCCGGAATAAAATATTTGCGTTTCTGGATCAATATAATAATCAGTTCTTGTGGCTATTCCTATAACTGTTTTGTATATTTGAACTTTTTCCTCTGGATCTGTTGAACCCAATACACCAAATCTATATTGACAATACACTGGACCTCCACTTGTCCCTGGATATATATGTGCTGATGTTTTATAATAATCTTCGTGAATATCTTCAACTTTTCCTGATGATATTTTTTGGTAGTTTCCTTTATATCCTAATGCATAAATATTATTTTGTACAAGATAAGCATCGTTTACTCCAAGTCCTAAAAATACACTTCCATATTTTGATAAATCTTCCGCAACTGTTAGGATCGCATAGTCATCGCCTACTAATTCATTATAAGCTGCTTTTGGAAATGTTGCTGCAACTGGAGTTAAATTTATTGCAGTATTTTCTAGTGGATTGGATTTAGGTATTTTTACAGTAGGTACGTTAATTTCTTTTGTACTTAGATATGTAAGTACATGTGC
>CAKSGI010000378.1 GCA_934454005.1 uncultured Eubacteriales bacterium
ATTTTGTGTGGATTGGACTGGGAGCTCCCAAACAGGAGTTGTTTATGATGCATGCAAAAGGACATGTCGGAGGTGTCATGCTGGGAGTCGGTGCGACCTTTGATTTCTGGGCGGGAACACAAAAAAGAGCACCAAAGTGGATGCAGTTTATGGGACTGGAATGGTTACACCGTATGATAACTGATCCAAAACGATTGTGGAAAAGATACTTAAAAACAAATGCTGAATTTATATGGCACTTTGTAAAAAACAGAGGTTGATTTTATGAATCAAATGGTTTCTGTTATTGTACCGATATTCAATAAAGAACGATATATTTCCAGATGCCTGGATAGCATTCTGGGACAGACCTACACGGATGTGGAAGTGGTTATTTATGATGATGCATCGACAGACCATTCATTTCAGATCTGTGAATCGTATAGAAAAAAATATCCTTTTGTGAAATTACTGCGTAATCCGGATAATAGAATAGGATCCGGACGGGCAAGAAAGATTGCGTGCCGATCTGCTACGGGAAAATATATTTGTTTTGCTGATGCAGATGATTGTTTAGAGTCTGAGATGATTGAAAAAATGGTAGAGCGCCAGCTTCAGACGGGAGCAGAAATCGTGTGCTGCGGATATACGGAAAATTATCAAAATAGTAAAAAGATTTGTCGCGCAGGAAGCGAGGATTATTTGGAGTTAGACGAAGATAACAACGGTAAAAAAGATCTTTTGGAAAAAATATTTTTTGATCCGGGTTTTGCGTCTTACTTTTGGAACAAAATGTTTCTGCGGGATTTTTTAATTCAAAATATTGAACTCTTTTCAGAAAAAGAGTGTTTTGAGGATCTTGATACATTATATAAAATTGCATTGAAATGCAAAAAGGTTGCCTGCTTGAAGGATCCTTGTTATCACTATTATAGATATATCGGCGAAAGTATCATGTCAGGTTGGAATGAACAGGCCAGCATGGATTTTATAAATATATATCAAAATGCGATGAAGCTGATTGTCAAACAATATCCGGAAATGGAAGGGCTGATGACGAGCGCCTGTTTGACTGCAATACTAAGAGGCTGTAAAGCAGTCTTAAAAATGAGCCGTGGAAGATGTGTGTATGTGGGACAGCGGATGTGCAGAGAATGTCTGAAAGAGTATCCAGAATGGAAAGACTGCATGCGCGGCAGTGATAGAATTCAGATGTATATTGTTCTATACATTCCATGGATAATGAGAATTGCACTAAAAGGAAAGGTCGTGCTGTATGGCTGATCCAAAATGGAGATAAGCAATATGCAAAAAATTGATTTTGTTGTGCCATGGGTAGATGGAAATGATCCATCATGGCAGAAAAAGAAAAGGCAATTTTGCCCGGAAGATCCAAGACAAAATATCCGATATCGTGACTGGGATACCTTGAAATATTGGTTTCGCGGAGTTGATAAAAATGCACCCTGGGTCAATCAGATAATTTTGATTACAGATCAGCAGATTCCGGAATGGTTAAATTTAAAGAATCCTAAGCTTCGTCTGGTGGATCATACCGATTATATTCCGGCAGAATATCTTCCGACATTTAGTACGCATACAATTGAGTTGAATTTGCATCGGATATCCTGTCTGTCAGATAAATTTGTGTATTTTAATGATGATATTTTTGTCATGAAACCGGTTACGGAAGAGGATTTTTTCAAAAAAGGGTTGCCTGTTGATATGGCAGTTTTGTATCCAGGAATAACAACAAAGGATCAGGTTTTTGATCACATTTTATTGGAGAATGCGGATTTTTTTGCAAGACATTATGATATCAGAAAGGTAATCGCAAAGAACAGGCTTAAGTGGCACCATCCTGTGTATGGGAAAAGTGTGCTTAAGACATTGGCGATGGAGCAATTTCCTGATTTTACGGGTATTATGATGCATCATCAGCCCAATTCATATCTCAAAAGTACATTGGTAAAAGCGTGGGAGCTGGAACCGGAGCTGTTAGACAGGGTATCAAGGAACCGGGTACGTGCGAAGGATGATGTCAATCAGTATATTTTCCGTTATATTCAGCTTGGGGAAGGACTGTTTGAGCCGGTGAATTTATTCAAACGTGGCGCAATGTTAAAATTGGGGGAGAAAAGTCTTGATTATGATTTGCTTTTTGCCAATAATAAATACAAACTTCTCTGCCTGAACGATGAGGCAGATATGATTGATTATCAAGAAGAAAAACAAAAGCTTGTACAGGCTATGGATAATATTTTTCATCAGAAAAGTTCTTTTGAAAAATAAGATAATGAGGCAGAAATATGTCAAACAAATTAGTAACAGGTAACAAAAATAAAAAGAAAGAAAATCAGGCACTTGAAATAGCATGTGCAGTACTGGAA
>CAKSGI010000379.1 GCA_934454005.1 uncultured Eubacteriales bacterium
GGAGAATATACCTCCTCTGTTTTGCATCATGTTAAGCAAACGTTAAAATTATTGAACGTCTTTTTTAACAACTTCTCTGCCATTGTAATAACCACAGCTTCCACAAACTTTATGTGGTACTTTAAAATCACCACATTGTGGACATCTCATAAGAGCAGGCGCAGAAAGTTTCCAAACAGTTGACCTTCTTTTATTCCTTCTTGCCTTAGAAATTTTACTCTTCGGTACCGCCACTATCAGCACCTCCTTAACAAATTTAAGTAAACAAATCTACACTATGTTTTAATCTAATAAATTCTTGAGAACTTCTAATCTTGAATCTACATAGCGCATAGCACAATCACATCTACCATCATTTAAATTTTTCCCACATTCAGGACAAATACCTTTACAATCATCCTTACAAAGAATTTTTGAAGGAAGTTCAAGCAATAAATCAGATTTTATAAGATTATCTAAATCTAATTTATACTCATCAACTCTAATATAATCATCATCGAGATTTTCATTTGTTTCTAATACAAGAATATGATTAAACTTATATTGAAGTTTAAAAACCATATCAGCCATACATCTATCGCATAAATGAAAATAATTAAAATCGACATCCGCAATCAGTTTTATAACACCACAAACATTATTTATTTTTACTTTAACATTAACTGGTTCTAAAAACGGATAGCAACCGTCAAATTTTACACCGGATAAATCCAACTTATAGTCTTTTTTTATAGAGTTAACTTCATCTAAAAATAATTTCTTTAATTCGAGAATCATATCACACCTCAGTGCTACACTATAATATTATATATTTTTTCTTACTTTTTGTCAATACAGATAAACTATATTTAATTAAGTTTCTTTAAAATTATAAATGGAGTTAATTCATCTGATTGTCCTGCTGGATTATCCTTAATTATATTAATCAAATGTTCATTTTCCATCTCATTTAAGGAATTCGACTTTCCAAAGATTTCTACATTTAAATCATTAGCATCTACTATCATACATGAAATATTAAATTTATTGTATATTTCATTGCAAACCTTCTTAGACTCTACAGGATTAAGTAATGCTATATCATGATATACATCAAATGATGATCCCATATAAAAACCATCTATTCCATCTATTCCATGACCAGCAATTTTATAAAATACTCCTCTTTTACCAAATAACTTAGTTACCGCAGAACAGAAACTTGCTAACAATATTCTTGGTAAACCAGCAATATTTATTGCTAATTGTAATTTATAGGGCTCGTCCATTGCAATTCCATGATTATTAGACGTTGCAAACTTAGAAAGTGTTTTTGCCCAAAACCCAACTTTAACATCATTCTTTTCAACAACATTATCTTGACACATAGATATTACTTTTTCACTTATAGATAAGATATCAGATTTTTCATACAGCGGAAGAATATATTGTTCAATAAGTTCTATGTATGACTCTCCACGTTCAACAAAATGAGTCTGAACTGCTATTCTCTCATACTCAACTCCATCAACTATAACATTTTTTCTAACAAAATATGTTATTCCACTCTTTTCTCTCCTCGATTCAGGAGTATTCCTAAAACCCATAATTATCCCCTTTATATTTCTTAAATTATATTAAAGTGATTTAAATATTCGGTTATTTTTCAATAAAGCTAATCTACTGTCGAAGAATAATCTTCGACAGTAGATAAAATACAAAATATGTATTTTATTAAACCCTATTTATCTCCGCACTTATTTTTCCTTTTATATCAGATTCTTCACAAGAAACGGATATAGCAAATTTTGTATCTGTCGTAGATGTAATTTTATCCACTTTATTTATAAAATCCACTAAACCCTTCAGATCATTTCCACCTATTTTAAGAGTAGAATCAATCAATACATGTGTAACATCATAATTACCTGCACATATACCACTAATAAATCCATAAAAAGCCTCAAAGCCTTCTATCCCAAATTGTTCAGTATCAATAAGTCTTGCTTCATGGTTTATATCGTATGTTAACTTTGCACCTTTTTCAACAACAACGACATTTCCATTCGACTCATCAATTGCCTTATTTGCTAAATCAATAAGTTTTTTTGTTTTTCCTGATCCTTTATTACCAATTATAAGAGTTACCATAATCATATTCCTCCTAAATTTTATAATATCCCGCTTTAAGCGGACTATTGACTTATTATTACTTTATTCTCTGCTCTAAAACTTCTTTTTGTGATTCATATCCAGGCTTGCCAAGCAATGCAAACATATTTTTTTTATAGCTTTCAACCCCAGGTTGATTAAATGGGTTAACACCCAAAACATATCCAGATATAGCACAAGCTTTTTCAAAAAAATAAATTAAATACCCGAACTCT
>CAKSGI010000380.1 GCA_934454005.1 uncultured Eubacteriales bacterium
ATTTAGACGAAAGAATTGCTGATGGATTTTATTTTATAAAATCAATAAAGTTACTAGAAGAAATATTTAATAATCCTAAGAAAGAACGTACTAGAGAATTCTTGAAAAGAACTTTTAAATAACAATATGAAAATAGTAAGAGGTTGCATCAGTTTGAAGTATATGATAGAGACTGAGGCAACTTCTTATTTTTTATTATAGTAGGAATTAAAAAAATGATTACTATATTAAGAAATTTTTTTATTGAATATTTTTCTAAATAGTAGAGAAAGTTGGTCGAAAATAATATTGTAATTATAAAATTTGCTAAATAATAAGACCAGCTAATAATAGTCAAGTAAAATATAAAAAAATAATTTTAATAAAAAATTGCATGACAAATAAACCGTTTCAAAACACGAACGATTACAAAATATGGATATTCTAAGCTGCTGTATTTTTATTTTTATTTTCTAAATACATCTGTTTATGAATTCTAGGATCTCTTACTTCAAACGGTGTTTGATTTCGGAGAACTGCAAAAATATAGTTTATAATTTTATGCATTATTGCTACCAAAGCAACTTTAGGCTTTTTGCCATTGAGATTAATTTGGTAATAATCTAATAGAACTTTGTTAATAGGGACTCCGTTTCGGTTTGTTCTTATACAGGCTAGTGCAGCAGCATACAATGCTCTACGGCCTATTCTAGTTCCTCGTTTTGAAATTTTATTTTGATTACCTTTAAACTTACCTGACTCATTAACAGAGCTATCTATACCAAAGAATGCAACTAGGTGTTTAGGTCTTAGAAAACCATTAATATCACCTATTTCAGCTATTAATGTAACAGCTGTTAAACGTCCTATTCCTGGGATAGAATCAATAAATTCTATATTTTTTCTGATTTGTTCAGAAAAATCAGGAGAATTAATTAAAGACTCTATTTGTTCAAGCAGATTTTTAATTTCTGATTCAAGAGCTTTTATAATATTTATTGTGCTAGTTATTTTAATTGAAAATCCGTGTAGCGGCAGCCCAATAATAGTAGCTTCATTTGCGTAATTAATAAGATTTAAATATATCTTTTCAGACCATATAAGTCCCTTTTTAGATTTTTCCATTAGGATATTAATTATTAAATCTTTAGGTGCACTTAAAATAGCTTGTGGTGTTGGGAATTCATTTAATATAGCAATGGAACTATTTGAGGTTACATTTGAAAAAACATTTTTGTAACCAGGAAAAATAACTCTTAAATCCGTAGATAACTTTTTCTTATAAGTAGAGCAGTTATCAGTAAGTTTGTAATACTCTCTAACAAGAGACTTTAATTGGAAAATATCCATGCTAACGCTCTGCGAAAGCTTAATATTTTGAAATTTTCCTATTTGTGCAATATATAAAGCATCTTTTTTATCATTTTTCACTTTTCTTATATCCACATTTTTGTTACACTTAGTAACGAGTGGATTGATAACAAATGTGTTATCGAAGTTTTTATTAAGAAAGTGGAAAAGAGATAAGTGGTACACACCAGTGGACTCCATGAAAATGGCCGTTTTCATGTTAAACTCTTCTTCCACTTTTTTAATTTCTTTTAATAAGTGGGTGAAGCCACTAATATCATGTTTTATTCTAAAAGGTTTCTTGAAAACATCTCCGTTAGGTGCAAGTATTGCAACGAATGAAAAATCTGCTGAAACATCAATTCCTACAGTAGGACTATTAAAAAATTTAGACATTGTAAATATCTCCTTTAAATTTATTTTAGAGATAGAATAGAAATTCCAATCTATCAGCTAGTCTATAACCTTGTTTGTGACACGGGTAATTCCCAAAGGGAAACCCAACCAGCTAAACATAGAAATCTACCTGATGGAATGATACGCTTTCTTACGGGTATAATCTTATAAAGATTCCCAGGGGGAGTACATCTATCCTCTATTCAGGAGTTATTATACAAAAAAATATTTAATTTGGTTAGGTCCCAAAAGGGATTTAAATAGAAAACTAATATTAGAAAAGATATGCGATCCGCATCGTGAGATGCTAGACGAGATATATTAAAAATGAGAATAATAAAATAATGATATGATTTAATGTTCGTTAGAAATATATTAAGTTTTCTATCAAATGTTATATCTATATCATACAAGGGGGAGATTTATTTGTATATTAAAGCATTATCTGAAAATGAAAAGATAGAATTAAAAGAGAGAGCCAAGAAAATAAAGAATTTACAAGACCAAGGAATATGTTTTGGATGTTATAACTTTCAAACTGGAGATATATTTCCTGGGGAAGGTTTAATAGCTTATTCAATTTTAAGAAATGAGTGGCTGAAAAAATAATTCTATGGAGAAAATAATATTTACTTATATAT
>CAKSGI010000381.1 GCA_934454005.1 uncultured Eubacteriales bacterium
TAAGATACTGACTTAGCATTTTATTACCTTT
Source organism: uncultured Eubacteriales bacterium (assembly GCA_934454005.1). The sequence continues at coordinate 32 of CAKSGI010000381.1, forward strand.
ATCAGTTAGATGTATACCATCAGCCATTAGATAATCATTATGCTTTTTTATCTCGGCATAAAAATTAATCAAAACAACATTTTCATAATCATATTTAGCTAATGTATCTATATAGTTATTAGTGCATACAATGTATAATTTATATTCTTTGCACAATTTTATTAATTTTTGATATTCATCTGCATCAAGACCACTACTAGCATCAAGAACTAAAACTATTTTGTGTGTGATTGTATTATCATCAATATTCGTCTTTATTTGTTCACTTATGCTCTTATATTTGAAATTTTTATCTATTATATATTTGGCATCTTTAAAATCGGTTTGAAGGTAATCAAATACGTTTAATAACATATCATTTCCATAAAAACTAACCTTATTCTTTAAATTATCTTCGTGCTTATTTATAACCTCTTGCTTTTTTTCGGTATACTCATCTAAATATGTTTGATATATAGCATCGTAAATAACTTTAGTATATGCTTCTCTACCAACGGGAGTTAAATGAATTCCATCTGAATAAAAATATTCATTATGACCACTTGATATAGTTTTCCAATCAATTACATATAAGTTAGAATAATTAGCGGCAAAGTCACTAATATTTTTATTAACATTCTCATCATTAGTAGTGTTTAACCAAAATACTTTTCTATCACCACATTTTTTCATTATTTCAACTTTACAAGATTTAGGACAGTCCCCATTTGCTCCTAAATTAATTACAATAGGATCCCCTAATAAACCACGACTATTCAAATCACTTAAAATGCCACTAGCCTTCCAAATTGAACGTGAAACCTTAGCATCAAAATATCCATTTGGAAATTGATTTGATAAGTTTTCTACAGCTCCTAGCATTACAGAATCTCCTATACCTACTATTGGTAGTTTTGATACAGTCTCTTTTATTTTAGATTCCCCCGCCTCTAAATCTTTTAGAGTTTCCATCCATGCATCTTCTTCCTGTTTAAGTTTATTAGCATATTCTTCTTGATTATTTTTAAGATTCTCTTCATTTTTAGCCAATTGCTCTTTCAACTCATTCATCTCTTTTGTATGATCCTCAGCTATAAAATATTGATATGCACCATACGCAGAAATAATAATTAAAATTCCCAAAATTGAATATCTCATTATTCTATATTTTTTATTTTTGAAATTCAAACTGAAATGTACAATATAAGAGATTACTAACGTAAATACCACAATTAATAAAATCTTTAAATTATTATCTAAACTAACATATTGGGATAAGAAAATTAATGGATATTGGACTAAATAGATTTCATAACTTACACTAGATAAAGATTTAATTACTTTATTTACAATATTAAGTTTTCCATCATCAATTGTTGCATATTCAATTATTCTCATGCTAATAAAAGTAGCTAATATCATGGCTAAAGCAAAATATTTAGAAGTAGAATCTATAAATATAAAGGAACAAATTAAAATTAACAAATAAAGATAGAATACTAAATTTTCTAAAATTTTATTTTTAAAAAACTTAGGTATCAATACTTTATAATATGAATGAACAAAGCCTAAGAAAACACCTAACAGCAATGAATATACTCTAGTAAAAGTGTTATAGTATGTTCCCATGATATTACCAGATAAACTCATATTATAAAAATATATAATACTTGCTACTGATAATAAAATAGTGCAAATACATGGAATAACTTTATGTAATTTATCTCCAGTCTTTCTAAATAAAGAATACAAAATAGGAAATACAAGATCAAACTGCAAAAGGATTGAAATGTACCATAAATGCATGAATGGTGAATTAACATGTCTTGCAAAATAATCAAGGTTAGCACTTAGTTGCCAAAAGTTATTATATCCTAACAAAACAGAAGTAGCTTCCGGTTTTAAATTAAACCATCCTACTTTAGGAATGATCGATACCACTGCAATAGTTAAAAAAACTACAATTAACAAAGGTAAATATATTTTAGTAAGTCTATTTAAATAATACTCTTTCCACGAAAACTTTTCCTTTTTAAAAGCAGAAATACATGATAAATATCCACTTAAGACAAAAAAGGTACATACAGCCAAATATCCACCTTTTAACAAACCTAGATGATATAATAATACAGCAATACAAGCAACCAATCTTATTACATCAAGTTTTTTATAATATTTTTTACTATTCATAATATCACCCTTATCTATCATAACACCATAATTATATCATGTATATTATAAAAAAAAATAGTAGCAAAGCTAACTATTTTCCGTTTTTTCTTCTATTCTTTTTAATATGTAAGTCATTAATTGATTTAGTTTACCAAAAACATACAATGAACAAATTAGTAG
>CAKSGI010000382.1 GCA_934454005.1 uncultured Eubacteriales bacterium
GCCTTATAAAGTTGAACATATCTCTGATCTGGACGAAAATGAACCTTTAAGCTTTTATCAACAAGGTGATTACATTGATATGTGTAGAGGGCCTCACTTAACATATACAAAAGCCTTAAAAGCTTTTAAAATAACTGGTTTGTCAGGGGCATATTGGAAAAATAATAGTAAAAATAAAATGTTAACAAGAGTTAATGGGACAGCATTTGAAACTAAAGAAGAATTAGATAATTATTTAAAGATGCAGGAGGAAGCTGCAAAACGTGATCATCGTAAAATAGGAAAAGAAATGAAATTATTCATGTTATGTGAAGAAGCACCTGGTTTTCCGTTTTTTCTTCCGAACGGAATGATGTTGAAAAACACTTTAATAGATTATTGGAGAGAACTCCATGCTAGGGAAAATTATGTAGAAATTTCAACTCCTATGATAATGAATCGAAAACTTTGGGAAACCAGTGGACACTGGGATCACTATAAAGATAACATGTATTCAACCACTATTGATGAGGAAACATTTTGCATAAAACCTATGAATTGCCCTGGTGGTGTTATGGTATATAAAAGTCGGCCTCATAGTTATCGGGAATTACCTATGCGTATTGGTGAATTGGGTTTAGTTCATCGCCATGAGTTAAGAGGGGCATTACATGGATTATTTAGAGTTAGGTGTTTCACTCAAGATGATGCCCATATTTTTATGAGAAAAGAGCAAATAACTGATGAAATAATGAGTGTTGTACATCTTATAAATGAAGTATATAATAAATTTGGTTTTAAATATTTTATTGAACTTTCTACACGTCCAGAAAACAGTATGGGAAGCGATGAAGATTGGGAAGCTGCAACAAATGGTTTAAAGTCTGCATTGGAAAAGCTTAATTTAAGTTATAAAGTAAATGAAGGTGATGGTGCATTTTACGGACCTAAAATCGATTTCCATTTACAGGATTCTCTAGGGAGAACTTGGCAATGTGGAACAATACAGCTTGACTTTCAAATGCCAATTAACTTTGGTTTAGAATACATTGATGAAAATGGGAAAAAAGAACGTCCGATTATGATTCATAGAGTATGCTTTGGATCGATTGAAAGATTTATAGGAATTTTAACTGAGCATTTTGCGGGTAAATTTCCAGTTTGGTTGGCACCTACACAAGCAAAGGTATTACTGGTATCTGAGAAAAGTGCTAAATACGGAGATCAAGTTTATAATACTTTACGTAATGCAAAGGTTCGTTGCGAAATTGATAATAGAAATGAAAAAATCGGATATATGATACGGGAAGCACAAATGGTTGATAGAATTCCTTATATGATTATTATTGGACAAAAAGAAGTTGAAACCAATACTATTTCTGTTCGTAACCGTGATACTTCTAAAACTGAAACTATGCTTTTGGATGAATTTGTAAAGAAGATTACATCTGAAATACAAAATCGTGTTTAGAGTCTTTGTAAAAGATAATTTTTTGAACCTTTTGTCCAGTATAAAACGTTAAATAAATTACTTTAAAATGAAGGTTCCCAGTTAGATTGGGGACCTTCATTTTGATTAAACCCATCAGAGAAAACCCGCATCTTGAGGACGCGGGTCAGTATAGCCCTTGTGCAAATCACACATTTGACGGATGGTTATAATTTGTTTTGAGTTTTAGAATTTACCACCATTTCCACCGTGTGTAGAACCAGAAGAGCTAACATGTGTGTCACTTCCTCCATTATTGTTTTTAGGCTTTTCTTTTTTATCAATATGAGAATATAAAAACATATCTCTGCTTTCTGAGATGTTTAGGCTATCTTTGCATACATAATTATTGGCGGAAGCTTGACTTCTAACGGTTTTTAATCTGCTTTTCATAATTAAAAGAGGGATAAATGCAATTATAGCGCCTATTAACAAAGATCCTGGGATCCAAAATAAGCTGATTGATTTTTTAGGGAGATTTCCATTATCATAAGGTTTATCGATTTTAGCTTGAGTAACAAATTCATCACATAATGTAGCATATATATCAAATGCAGAATAATAATTTCCTTTTTTCAAATCTGGTAAAAATTTATCAGATATATAATTTAACCCTGCATCTGTAATGGCTGTGATTCCGTACCCGCATGTGCTTACATGCCAATCGTGATTTTCCATGCTAATAAGTAGTAGTGCACCATCTTTGTTATAACCTATTCCGTATCCGTTATAATCATAAAAGTCATCTGCGTATGCTTCTGCAGTTTTTCCATTTAAAGAATCTGTTGTAACTATTATAACGTCAAATTGCTGTTTTTCACTGATTTCATTTAATTTAGAAAGTAAAGTTTCTTTTTCAGATTCAGTTAAAAGGTGTGCACTATCAACTATTC
>CAKSGI010000383.1 GCA_934454005.1 uncultured Eubacteriales bacterium
ATGATGCGGTCATTAAGAATGATGTAGAAGTTTTATTAGATACATTAAAAGACGCGAAAGAGTATGGATCGATTCTCCAGATGCCTGAAGTAGATTTTGAAAAAATTTATGAAAGATTTGCGCAGGTGGCTGATGAGATAAGTATGTATAATGCATATCTTCTCGGTGCGTTTAAATCGATTATTGATCCAGCATATTTAATGGGTAAGAAATATGCGGTTGTGGCTACAAATCCTCCATATCTGAATAAGTATGATATGTTGCTAAAAGCATATATTGTAGAAAAATATAATGATTTTAAAGGTGATATTTTTAGTGTATTTATTCATAGAAATTTTGATTATTGTTTAGAAGATGGATATTCAGCGTTTATGACGCCTTTTGTATGGATGTTTATAAAAACATATTCTAAATTACGTGAAGAAATATTAAAGAATAAAGCTATTATTACATTGATTCAGATGGAGTATTCTGCGTTTGAAGAAGCAACAGTACCTATTTGTTCTTTTGTTACGAGAAATGGTAGTGAAAAAGAGAAAGGATATTATTTTAGTTTGTCTTCATTTGTAGGTGGTATGGAAGTACAGCGTCAGAAAACACTTGAAGCAATAAAGAATAAAGACTGTGGGTATTTCTTTGAAACGTCGGTGAAACATTTTTTTAATATACCAGGAATGCCGCTTGCATATTGGGTTAGTGATAAATTTGTTGAGGCTTTTTTAAACGAACAAATAGCTCAATATGCTATATCAGATGGACAGACTAAAACGGGAGACAATGGTAAATATTTGAGACTCTTATGGGAAGTGTCATCAGAGAAAATTGGTAAAGAAAAAAAATGGGCATTAATTGCTAAAGGTGGCAATTTTAGGCGTTGGGCAGGAAATATAGACACGGTAATTGATTGGTCACAAGGCGCTAGAAATCATTACCGAGCTGATCACGTTGCAAGAATAGCGCCAGAATATATATGGTTTAGAAAGGGAGTATGTTGGAATCATATTACAAGTGGGAATCTTTTCGCTGCTAGGTATATAGATGAGAATATGCTTTTTGAAACGGCAGCACCGGCAATTTTTTTTGATGATGAAGATGTTCTATATTATGTGATTGGCTATTTAAACTCTCCGGTGTCAGGATTAGCATTAAGATTTATTAATCCAACTATAAGCACGAATGTAGGAGATATAACATCACAACCACTTATAATTGATAATGTAAAAAAAGAAAACGTAATTCAATTAGTAAAAGAAACTATCTTAATATCGTTAGAGGATTGGAATTCGTTTGAGACTTCATGGAATTTTAAGACACATCCTCTTGTAAGACTTATGTCATTCCCTAACGAAGAACGTGATTTGGATGCAGAGCACCATATAGTTGATATGAACTATATTAAAGAGGCATTTACTAATTGGAGTAATGAGTGTTATCTTCGTTTCCAAAAATTAAAGGAAAATGAAGAAAACTTAAATCGTATTTTTATCGAGATTTATGGATTACAAGAGGAACTAACAGCTGAAGTTGAAGAAAAAGATGTCACTGTACGTAAGGCAGACTTGCAGCGAGATATACGTAGCTTCATCTCGTACGCTGTAGGGTGTATGTTTGGTCGTTATTCTCTTGATGCACCAGGACTTGCATATGCAGGAGGGACATGGGACGATACTAAGTATGTTACTTTCAAACCTGATGAAGATGCAATCATTCCTATTTGTGATGATGAATATTTTAATGATGACATTGTTGGTAGATTCATTCAATTTGTAGAGATTGTTTACGGAAAACAAACACTAGAAGAGAACCTGCAGTTTATAGCTGATGCATTAGGTGGTAAAGGTTCGTCGAGAGAAGTAATCCGTAACTATTTCATAAATGATTTTTATGCCGATCATGTGAAGATATATCAAAAGAGGCCGATTTATTGGCTATTCGATTCGGGTAAGAAGAATGGTTTTAAGTGTTTGATTTATATGCATCGTTACCAGCCAGACACTATTGCACGTATTCGAACTGACTATGTTCATGAACAGCAGGCACGTTACAGAACAGCTATAGAAGAGATCACTAACAGAATCGAGAGCGCGTCCGGATCTGATAAAGTTAAGTTAACTAAGAAGATAAATACACTTAAGGCTCAGAATGATGAGATTCATACTTATGAAGAAAAAATACATCATTTGGCTGATCAAATGATAAGCATAGATCTTGATGATGGCGTGAAAAAGAATTATGAAATCTTTAAAGATGTTCTTGCAAAAATAAAGTAAGGGGTATTCCTAGTGAAAGCAAAGAAATGGCTTACCATATTGACATTTATATGTACTTTATTAGGGGTGATTTTCTGCTTGATATTTAAC
>CAKSGI010000384.1 GCA_934454005.1 uncultured Eubacteriales bacterium
TTTATGTAAATCTGTAAGCTTGCAGGCGAATTGGTAATTGAATAAATGATGGTAGTTTTAGGGTAAGACTACCAGATGTAAATGTCAATATTTTTTGTAGGATTTTGGCAAAAAAATATGTAGGATTTTGGCAAAGATTATATGAGGGAGATTCCCCTCAATATCTTTGCTTTATAATTAAATTTCATTACTATTTCTTTTTTCTAAAATTTTATCTTTAATTCTATACGAATTACCAGTTATGTTAAAAACGTATGAATGATGAAGCAATCTATCAAGAATTGCAGAGGCCAAAGTTGAATCAGATAAAACATCTCCCCATTTTGAAAATTGTTGATTAGATGTTACAATTGTCGAATATTTTTCATATCTTTTAGCAAGTAGTTGAAACAGTAAATTAGCACCAGTTTTATCTACTGGAAGGTAACCAACTTCATCAATTATTAATAGCTTATATCTGTTATATTGTTTGATTTTATCAACCAATCTATTTTCACTGTGAGCTAAAGAAAGTTGAGAAATTAGGTCATGACAAGATATGAAATATGTACTAACTCTATTTTTAGCAGCTTCAATACCAATGGCAGTAGCGATATGAGTTTTCCCGAGTTCCAGGAGAACCAATTAACAGTATGTTTTTCTTTTCTTCAATAAAACGCAGAGAAGATAATTCAAGAACTTGTTCTTTATTTATTGAAGGTTGGAAAGAAAAGTCAAAGTCTTCAAAAGTCCTATAATATGGGAAATGAGCAATTCTAATATTAAATTGAGAAGCACGCTCAGCTTTATCAATTATTTCAAGTTTAGTAAGTTCGTATAAAGCATCTAAAAAAGGAATTTTTTCAGAATTTACTTTATCAACATACTCAGATAAACAATTAGATATTTTATCTAGTTTTAATAAATTTAAATTATCTACAACATTTTTAAAATTCATAAACATCCTCCATTACAACAAATTATCATATTGACTTAAATTATTAGCAATAAATGCTTCGATTTTTTCTTCATTAGAGTTTTTTAAAAGGTCACTAACTAATATATCTTTCACATCATCTTTATGATAATTAAAAGGATTATTTGAAATTTGATGACAACGGACTAAATTTGTGTTATCATAAATATACAAAGAATTATCCTTTTCGATGACATTTAAATCGAAACCGATATACTTAACAGGTACAGAATATTTATTGCTTTTGTATGAAACCATAGAATCTTTAGCAACTTTTCTAGTTTGGCGGTTAGATAAGTAGGAACTAAAAATTTTATTGTTAGGCAAAGGCAGTAAATATTCTTTTTCATAGGTAAAAACTTCATTAACAATACGATTATGAGATTGAGAAACTTCATTATTAATATTCTCATTAAAAGAATTAACTATCATTTCTAAATCTTCAATAGATTCAAACTCATAATTATATGCAAGTAATCTATCACATAATTTAGCAAGAGCTTCCACAGAGCCTTTAGATTGAGGTCTTCTAGGCCTACAAGGAATTGGGGTAAAAGCCATATCTTTAGCAAATTGTTTAATCTTATCATTAATTCTATCATGCTTTCCCATTCTAGCAGCATCAACAATTGTTAGCATATTGTCAAACCATATTTCCTTAGGAATTCCACACAAATATTGAAAAGCATAGATTAAGGAATTGATAACTGTATCTTGTTTTTTATCAAGAGTTAATTTACAATATTTTTTCTCAGAAAAAGGCAAAGTAAGCAGAAAAATATTAAAAGTTAAAGGTTTACCATGTTTATTAAGTAAAGTTAAATCCTCTTTCCAATCCACTTGTCCAAGTTTTCCTGGGACTTTAGGAACACGAATTGTTGCTTTTTTAGGTTTATCATCTTTATGGGTTTTTACATAATTTTTTACTAAACCATATTTACCGGAATAATCAGTATTATCAGCCAAGAAATGATAAATAGCTGAAGCTGTAATTCCAGATATTTCTAGCTTAGAATTAATTATATCAGTGTAAGGATCAAGTATTGATTTATGCTGTTTTAAAAGCAGAGGTAAGCCACTTTCAATCTGCTTTTGCAATTCAAATCTCTTTTTAACAGTTCTCCAATCACAATTACAATCTCTTGCTACACCGTGCAAAATTAGGTTTTATATCCAATCTAATCACCTCCTTTAATAGATGGTCTAATTTATCAAACATCATTTGAATCATCACCTCCTAGCATAATTATACTATGAGATTAGAGGATAAAAAAGATGTAGGAAAAACGACATTTTTCTTTGCCATTTTCCTACATATTATTTTACCATTTACAACAATAGTAAAAATTCAGGAAAATACGGCAAAATTTAAGGAAAAATATTGACAAGTGTGGTTTTTTCCT
>CAKSGI010000385.1 GCA_934454005.1 uncultured Eubacteriales bacterium
AATAAAGCATGTTTTAAATCAATCCATTTTGCCCTGATATTTAGTTTACTAATCACGATATTATAATATCATATATTATGCTTATATCATCATACATCTTTTTATTATAGTCAACAAATACATTTATAACTTCATTTATATTATTCATTTCCTCTTATGTCACTTTTAAAATTTCATTGATTTGTCAATTGAAATTAAATCACTCCAAGATCCTGCATCCAAAATTGAATTAGAATCGAGATACGAAATTATACTATTTAAATCTTCTTCACTAAAGTCAGGATTGCTTGCTTCATTGTAAGATATAGCTCCATTAATAATTCTAGCTAAAAATTCTGGATTATTTTCCTTTGAATTTAAATTCATTAAATCTTCTCTTGTTATAATTGTCTGTTTTTCTTCTAAATCACCATAAAACTTCTCCAATTCATCTGAATTTCTTGAAAAATAAGCATTAATTAAGTTAAAATTAGCTTCTAAAAATAATTTAGAGATAACTACAAACGGTGCATAATTTCCATTATAATCATTCATAATATTCGATGCTAAAAATTCTGTAATTCCTTCGTTTAATCCATCACTTGAAGGATTGTTAGCAATTACGACATTATTAGTATCTTTACCATAAAAATCAGTCTTTGTACCTGTTTTAGTATAAGTAATACCACTTTCATTAAAATAATTATGTTGATTAGATGATAAAGCATGCAACAATTCATGAACTAATTGATGTTTAGAATAATTAGTTCGTAATGCCACTCCAGGTACAATATATATTTCGGACTCATTTATTTCATTACACATATTTGTTTTTAAAGCAGCGACACTATTTGGAAAATTTGCAGTTCTTATCATGCCATTAGGAAGTTTTATAGCATAACTAGAATTATCTGTTAACTGAATAATGACATTTTGTGAATTATCACCTATTATTTGTTTAATACTTTCGTTTGTTAAAATGCTATTTAAATAGCTTACCACTTCATTTAATATTTCATCTAATTTCTCTTTTCGCTCATCATTTATTATATTAAATTTATTATCAATCAATACCATAAAACCTTCTCCTCATATGATAGATTATATCATAATATTTTTATTTATCATAAATTTAGGAATATTTTAACTTAATTTGTAACAGTCTTTTTATTATCTATATCATTTTGTTCTAATTTATTTTTTGATTATTTTAAATCAAAATCAATGCCATTAAAGCAGCTGTTATTTTTTACGGAATTATGTTTATTATTTACTTTATACCTCAAACATAATTTTCATATTGATAAAAAAACACGGACTATAATCCGTGTTATACACTCAAACGGTACGAATGATTAAGTCATTTCAAACTTTTTTCACAATAATTAGAAATTAACACAATACTTGTATCAATTTCTAACAATATTTTAACAATTCATTATTTTTTAGCAATAGTATTTTAATAATTTACTTGTAATTTAATATTTTAATGTTTCTATTATAGAAGTCATTTCATCTTTTAAAATATTATGCCCTATAAATTGATATAAAATATCATCATATACAAATGTAGCAGTTAATCTTTCATCACTCCAGTTGTTTGTATATACAACAATATTAGTATTTAAGTTTTCTGATTTATATGAATTTTCTATATTCTTTTCACCTGTAGCATCAACACCTTCTTGAAAAGCTAATACATATTTATTATCAGCATATTTATTAAGCATATTTACTGATACACTAATATATTTATTATCATTTTCTTTATAAAAATAAGGAATCCATAAATCAACTCTACCAATAGTACCATTATCATTTAAAGATGTTCTATAATATATTTCACTTGTATTATTTTCTTGAAGTTTAAGAATTGAAAATCTTAACATTTCTTCAACTTCTTCAAATGTCATTTTAAAACTTTCTGAATTTTCTTTTACTTTTATAGCATCAGTTGGTATTTCTTTAAATTTATTATTTTCTGATATTTTTACTTCTTCGCCATTTTCTAATTTAATTGATGTACTCCAGTTTTGAAAAAATTCTTTAATCTCTTTTGCATATACTACTGTAACTGATAATAAACATACTGCTACTGCGATAGAACAAACATAAGATAATTTAAATCTTCTATGAGTTTGTTTATTTATTGTCATATTTAAAATATTCCTTTCTAAATTCTCGGAAATACTAACATCCGAGAAAGCATTTTTAATTTTTTTATTCATTTGTATGCCTCCTTTAAAATTTCTTTTAATTTCTTTCTAGCACGAGATAGTATAGTTTGAATATTTGTAATTGATAAATTTAACATTTCAGATATTTCTTTAATCTTATAATCTTCATAATAATATAGAAAAATTATAATTCTATATC
>CAKSGI010000386.1 GCA_934454005.1 uncultured Eubacteriales bacterium
AATTCCTGAATTTTCTGGTAATTTTGATGGAAATAATCATGTGATAAGTGGTATTTATATAAATAGGCCAAAAAGTATTAGTGAAGAACCTGTTGGATTATTTGCCACTATTTATGGAACTAACAATTATGTAAAAAATGTAATAATTAAAAATATTGATATTACTGGAAATTATAGAGCAGGAGCTTTAGCCGGAGATGTATCAGTAACAAACGGAATAGAAATTAATAATATATCTGTTGTTGTTGGTAAAGTTATATCAGATTATTATAATGGTGGATTAATTGGTGGATTGCATGCAACTAAAGGTGTTGCTGAAAATATAGATTGCAATATGTATAATTTGTATTCTAATGTAATTATTGGAAATATATCAACAGTATTTTCTGGTGGTTTGATAGGTGTTGCTGAAAGTTCTAAAAATGTACTTAGCGTTACAATTAAAGATTCTGTAAATTATAGTAAAATAAGTGGTAGTGCTAATGGTGGTAATAGTGCAACTGGTGGGTTAATCGGTTCTGCAGGTTTGCTAAATAATATTACTATAACAAATGGTATAAGTGCAGGTAGTTATAATACTGAAGGAACGGTAAGAGTTGGTGATGCTGTAGGATATATTCATAAAAACAAATCAGTTAATATAACAGGTGTATGGCATACATCTATAAATGGCTTGCATGGTACTCTATCAGAAAATGAGTCACAAACAATAAATAATAATACTACTGTAACATTTAATGATTTAGTAACTCATAAATATATTAATTATTTTGAACATAAAACCGATTGGATTAATCCGGAAATTGATAGTATTAAAAGATTACCAATTCCAACAAGTTTGGTTGATAAGTTTGATTTTACTGTTAAAATTGAAAATTTTGATATAGGTATTGGGGAAACAAAAAATATATATGATTTAATTAGTCCACAAACAGAATTAGCTAAAAACATTAAATATACATATGATGAAGAATATTTAACTATTAATAATGCTGGACTAATAACACCAAAAAAACTAGGAACTACAACAATTAAAGTTGATAGTTTATACGATGGTTACAGTGATGAAATTCAAGTTACTATAAAAGATACTACTAACATTATTTATAATAGTAACAATGATGAAAACGAAACTGCTACTCAACAAGTTTATCTAAATTCATCTATAACTTTAAATAAAAATAGTTTTGAATATAAAGGACATTCATTTAAAAATTGGAATACAAAAGCGGATGGAACAGGAACAAGTTATACTGATGAACAAATAATTGGAGAAGGCATTAATGAAGAATTAAAATTATATGCACAATGGAAAGAAATTGAATACATAATCCATCTAGATGGAAATGGTGGACTAACTAGTGCAGATAAAACTACAATTGATTGGAATTTAAAGTATCCTGAAACAGGAAAAATTGAACCTATGACTAGTGGATTTAAAAGAGAAAATTATTTAGTTGATTCTTGGAATACCAAAGCAGATGGAACAGGAACAAAATTTCCAACGGAAAGTCTTGTCTTTGATGAATTACAATTTGATGAAAATTATGAAATTACATTATATGCACAATGGAAAAAAGTAGAATGGAAAGTTTATTTCAACTCTAATGGTGGTAACGAAACTGCAATGACTCATCAAATCTATGAATTTGATGAAGAAAAAGCACTTGATTTAAATACATTTACAAAAAAAGGACATACATTTAAAAATTGGAATACCAAGGTAGATGGTACTGGAGATACATATACTGATGGACAAGTAATTACGCTATCAAAGGACAAAATGGTACTATATGCACAATGGAATCCGAACGAGCAAACAGTTACATTTAATGCAAATGGTGGAACAGGAGAAATGGATAATCAACAATTTTACTATAATGTTTCTCAAAAAGTAAATAAAAATTTATTTGAAAGAGAACATTATACATTTAAAAATTGGAATACCAAAGCGGATGGAACAGGTGTAAGTTATACTGATGAGCAATCTATAAAGGTAACTGACAATATTACATTATATGCGCAATGGACTCCTAAAAAGTATTCAATTACATTTAATGCAAATGGTGGAACAGGAACAATGGATAACCAAACTATTGATTATGATGTTGAGCAGAAATTAAATGATGTAAAATTCAACAGAGATGGACATACATTTAAAAATTGGAATACTAAAGCAGATGGTTCAGGGACATCTTATACAAATCAGCAAAATATCAAATTAAGTGGTAATATTATATTATATGCACAATGGGAAGAAGGACCTGGATATGTAATCAATAAATATTTAGTTAATGATTCAGATAAGCATATAGATTTAATAGAGCCCTATACAACTGTTCAAG
>CAKSGI010000387.1 GCA_934454005.1 uncultured Eubacteriales bacterium
GGTCCGTACTGACTAATTGTTACACCATCCGGGTTTACCATAGGCATAATTACAACTTTAACTTTATTAAAGATTTTACTGTACTTCTTTCCCTGATATTTTTTTGTGTCATAACCTCTACAATAATCTTCAATCACTTTCATAATCAGCTTAGTATTCATATATTCCCTTGCATGAATTGATGTTTCCACGTAAACTGTTTTCTTTGCGTTGGCATTGCCCAATGTAACATAGTACAAATTTCTTTTGTCCAAACTTTTTCCCTGGATATCCACTTTTAATATTGAACCATATGCTTTTTCTAATTTCTTAAGATCTGCTTTCATATCTGCATATGAATATTTTTTATCTAATGTGTTTACTATTTTTTTTGCATTACATTTGTAGGTAATGTACTTTGATTTTACTAATAATTTCTTATTACCTACTTTCAATAATGAATATCCAATATTGCATTTCTTATAAACGTAATAACGCACACCTTTTTCAACTTTTGTCACTTTTTCCAACTTTAAGTTATATGCGTAGACTTTTTTCTTTACATATCCACCCTTTTTTACGCTTTTTCCTGTTGTATCCACTTTCTGTTTTTTAGTTGGCTGTTCAGTTGTTGGTTCTTCTGCTTTTGGCGTTGTTGTCTCCGGTACTGCTGTTGTTTCCTGTGGCACCGTAGTATTTTCTACTGCCTGTGTCTTTACCTGTGCCAAATTCATTCCCAATGTAATTATGCCAATTACCATTAGTGCTTTTAAATATTTTTTCATAAATTCTTCCTTTCAAACTGATTCGCTTGTTTCTATGTAAAATATTATACTATAAAATGCCTGTTTGTTTTATTCTTTTTTAGACAAAATCCTTTTTATTTATAATTTCCTTATTTTTATGACAGCAAAAACTCCTGCACACCATTTCTGGTATACAGGAGTTCATTATTTTAAGTAATTATATTCTTTTCACTTATCAGTGTATTACTTGTTAGCGATAGCTGCCTGTATTGAGTGGCAACCTTGTGGGAGTCGTTTTCTAAAAAAATAATAGTGTTATCTTTTGCGTTTCCTTCCACTTTACATAGCACCGGTTCTGTGGATGTTCTAAGTCTCCATTCAAAATAATCATTATGAACAACTATCTGATCTATGAATGTTTCCACTATGTCTTCTGGAATATCTCCACTGATAACATCATACTTTTTTTCCAGCAAATCCGTAAGTAATTGAATCTGCGTTTTTACATTTGAAACTATTGCGGAATTTTTCACATCACGCTTCAATAGCTCTGAATCAATGTACTCAATCTGCTTTTTGAAGACTCCTTTCTTTTCCTCATAAACTTCTTTTGAAATATCCCCTTCAACACGAAGTTCAACAAGATTGGAAAGTTTTTCTTCATATTTCTTTCGTTTTTTATTTAATTCTTTTACTTCATCAGTATAATCTACAACATTTTCATCTTTAATTGTTGCATTTAACATTTCTATTGCTCTATTAATAATTTTGTCTCTTTCTTTCCATAAATCATTAAATAGCCAATGTGCAACTATCTTTAATTTCCACTCCGGAAACATCTTGGTTGTACAGCAACCTGTTATATCTAATCCTTTTTTAAGTCTGGTACGATATGAGCCATGATTTTTCTGTTTATAACATTCAAAGCCATATCGTATTCTGCCATCCTTGTATTTATGCCATTTTCTACGTTCAAAATTAGAACCGCATTGGCATTTTAGGATTCTTGCATAGGCACTTTTTGGTGGATTAATTGCATGTTTTCCTCGCAGTCTGTTTACTGTTTTCGCATCCAATCTTCTCTGACAATCATTAAACAATTCTTCCGAAATAATTGGCTCATGTTTTCCCATAATTTCAATTTTGTCAACCTCGTCATAATTGTTGATTTTCTTTTGTTCAAGATAGTCAGGAACATATTGTTTTCTATAAACAATTTTTTCCACAATAGAATGAATTTCTAAGTAAGCGCGAAATAGTTCCCGGTTGCCAATGCGTAAGCCCTGTGGAAGTAATTCTTCCTCTTTTCTCAAGCTCATATGCTATCTGCTTACATCCCATTCCATCATGATACATATTAAATATCATTTTTACTGTTTCAGCCTGTTCCGGATTCACAACCAACTCTCTTCCAACTCTGTCATATCCAAGAATATTTCCATTGCCATACAAGACTCCGTTTTCAAAAGAAATCTTCTGTCCTGCCTTAACTCTTACAGATGTTTTTTTGCTTTCATTCTGTGCTAATGTAGCCATCAATGTAAGTCTTAACTCTCCGTCTGTATCATCAGACGTTCTAATATTATCTTCTGTAAAATAAACCTCTACTCCGTAA
>CAKSGI010000388.1 GCA_934454005.1 uncultured Eubacteriales bacterium
CAAAAGATTTTAAAATTGTTAAACAACGAGAATATGATGGAAATAATCCAAATGAAGCATTATTCTTAAAGGGATTATTCTCAT
Source organism: uncultured Eubacteriales bacterium (assembly GCA_934454005.1). The sequence continues at coordinate 85 of CAKSGI010000388.1, forward strand.
CAAAAACGTCATTATCAAGTATGGTTGATGATTATATGGAAAATCCGCAATCAGTTTTTGAAACATCAACAAATAGTGCTATAACAGAAGTAACCGCGAAGGATTTATATGACAGTTTTTATATAGTTTTGAGAGAAATAATAACAAATATAGATAGCGAAAAAAATAAAGAAAAAATATTTGAAAAATCATCTCTTAATAAAGGTGCATTAGTAATAGTAATGATGATTGCAACATTCTTATTAATCACAATTAAACCTGTAATAGAGTTAGATAGTGATATGTTGCTTTTTGCTATAGTTTTCCCTGGAGTTGGTTTTTCAATATTGCTTGAAATGTTATTTAATAAAACGCCTATTCTTGTTAAGATATTTGGTTTGATATGGGGATTAGGTTTTGTTGGTCTGATATGGGTATGTATGGTTTTACCAGCATTATTAGTGGAACCGATTTATTTGATTGCTTATATAATTGGATTAGGATGTATTTTAACAATGGCCTTATTATTTAAAGCAATGCCAAAAAGGACAAAATATGGAAATGAAATGTTAGGTAAAATAAAAGGATTTAAAAAATTCTTAGAAACAGCGGAAAAACAAAAATTAGAAGCTATGGTAATGGAAAATCCGACATATTTTTATGATATATTACCTTTCGCGTATGTATTAGATGTATCAGATAAATGGATTAAAAAATTTGAGGTTATTTCATTACAAGCACCAAATTGGTATGATGGATATTCATCATTTAATACTATATCATTTGGAAATTTTATAAATTCAACAATGTCATCGGCTACAAATGCTATGGCATCTAGTCCATCTAGTAATTCTAGCGGAGGCTCTTCTGGAGGAAGATCATCTGGTGGTGGTTCTGGAGGAGGATCATCTGGCGGTGGTTCCGGAGGAGGAGGAGGGGGCTCTTGGTAACCTTTGAAAATCACACAAAAAACATCTCATCATTTTTAAAAGAGATGTTTTTTATTTTAACATGTTTTTGCTTTTTTCATTGATTATATTATAATTCGTCATGTATGTTATATCAAATTTTATTAAATCGGAATTTAAATAGAAAGGATTTGATAAATGAATGAAATTTTAAATGAAGTAACAGTGTTTGGAATAATAAGTGTTATAGATAATATCAAAGATTATAATAAGTATGTTAAGCATTATATCTAAAAAATATACAACTACCTTAAATAATAAAATTTACGTAAGTCTAAATATATCAAGAAAACTATATTATAAGTATCTTGATTTTTTTTTAAAGATAACAAAGTATTTATTAAAGGTTATCTAAATCTTTATAAAATAGATAATAAAATACAAAATTTTATAATAGTTATAGACATCTCAAATAAATTAGAAGATATTACAGATGATAGAAAATATCCTACATATTAGATATGATCTAAATGGCGTTATGATTTAAAACTGAAAAAGATGTAAATCAAAAAAGCTACGTAAGAGAAACATTTGAAAATGAATGAATTGTTCAATTTAAAATTAATTACTGAAAAAAGATTTTATATTTTAAAAAGAAAAAATCAGCAAATTCTATTAAAAGATTACAGATTTAGTGAAAAATAAGGTATAATTACATATGAGGACATTTCATAAATTGAAATTTCAAAGAAATAAAGAAAGTTAGAAATTTTACATCTTGCATATTTTTATTAAAAATAGATAAAAATCACTCAAAGAGCAAAAAATGCAGTCATTTTGTAGGTTTTAGTTATAGGATAATTGAAACCTCTCTTAAAAACTAAAAGAAAGAAGTGGTTAAACCTGAGTAATAAATTAGAAACAATATCAAATTTATTTGAAGATAGAGAAATAAGAAGCATTTGGGATAGTGAAAAAGAAGATTATTATTTTAGTGTTGTTGATGTAATTAGAGTTTTAATGGAGAACAGAGATTTATCTCATTATTGGAGAACGCTAAAATCAAGAATGATTTAAGAAGAAAATGAAACTATCACAAAATGTGATGCTTTAAAATTAAGGACAAAAGCTGGAAAAATGCGTTATACTGATATGTTAGATACAAAAAGTATATTTAGATTAATTGAATCTATACCCAGTTCAAAAGCAGAACCTTTTAAAATGTGGCTAGCAAATCTTGAAAGTGAAAGGAATGAATAATGAAGATAAAAATAATAAGGTTAATAAGAACGTAATCAACTGGAAATAACAACTTATGAAAAACTAAAGGAAAGGAGATTATTGATGGAAGATAAT
>CAKSGI010000389.1 GCA_934454005.1 uncultured Eubacteriales bacterium
ACTTACTACTATTGATTGTATTGATGTTCCTAGTGCCTCATCTATTGCTTCATATTTGGTTTTTCCTTCCATTCTTGCTGTTTTATATTTTGTAGTTATTAATATGGCATAATCTATTGTAGCACCTAATTGAATTGTACCAATTACTATTGAAGCTATAAATGGTAATTCTGTTCCTGTATAAGCTGGTATACCCATATTTATAAATATTGCAAATTCTATTACAATTATTAATATTACTGGTAATGATATAGATTTTAATACTAAAATCATTATAACAAATATAATTCCTATTGATACTGAATTTACACTATTAAAGTCATGATCACTTATTTCAACTAAGTCTTTCATTAAAGGTCCTTCACCAGCAAGTATTGCTGAATCATCATATTGTTTTACTATATCATTTACTTTTGTTATTTGATTGTCTAATTCATTTGTTGCTATTTCATAATTTGAATTTATTATTATCATTTGATATTTATCATTTTCAAATATTGATTTTAAATCTTCTGGTATCATTTGTTTTGGTATATTAGTAGCTGTAGCTAATCTAGAATAACTTAATGTCCACTCAATCCCGTCTAAATTCTCTATTTTTTCTAGCATTTCATCAACTTTGTAATCATCTAAGTTTTTATCTACTAATAATACTTCTGTTGAAACCATATTAAATTTATCTTCAAGTTCAGTATTTGCAACTATACTTTGTAAACTTGATGGTAATGTTTTATTTAAATTATAATAATTTTCAGTATGTGTATATCCATATATTGCAAAAGGTAATATTAATATAAATGTTAATATTATTGCTTTATAATGTTTAATATTAAAATCTTTTATTTTAGTGAATTTTGGTAATATTTCTTTGTGTTTAGTCTTTTCTAATAATTTATCAAAAATTAATATACTTGCTGGTAATACTGTTACTACACATATAACTCCTAATAAAACACCTTTAGCCATAACTAAACCTATATCTTTTCCTAAGCTCAAATTCATACTACATAATGCTAAAAATCCTGCTATTGTTGTTGTTGAACTTCCTACTACTGATACTATTGTTTTTGATATAGCATGTGACATTGCTTCATCTTTATTATCATAATTTTGTCTTTCTGCTTTATAACTATGATATAAAAATATAGCAAAATCCATTGTTACTCCTAATTGTAATACTGCACTTATTGCTTTAGTTATATAAGAAATTTCTCCTAATAAAATATTTGATCCCATATTATATAATATAGCTATACCTATATTTAACAACATTAATATTGGAGCTAAATATGAATCTAATGCTATTTCTAATATTACCAAACATAATGCTACTGCAATTACTACATATATTAGAGTTTCTGAATTTGAAATGTCTCTTGTATCTAATATTAAAGCTGACATTCCTGAAATCTTACATCTTTCATCTGTTTTGTTTCTTAATTCTTCTATAGTTTGTAATGTTTCATCATCTGATATTCCACCTTTAAATGTTACTAATATTGGTGTTGAACCATCTTTATAGATTTTTTCTTTTACTTCATCTGTTAACATTTCAAGTGGAAATGAATTTCCTGTTACATCTGTTATTCCTATTACTTTTTCTACATTATTCATAGATTTTATATCATTTTCTAATTTAATAATATCTTTTGAATCCATATCATCTAGAACTATTACAGAAAATGCACCCATATTAAAATCTTCTGCTAATATATTTTCACCTTTGATAGTTTCAATATCATCTGGTAAATATACTAATATATCATAATTTATTCTTGTTGCTTTCATTCCTATTATTGATGGAATTATGAGTAATATAGATATTATTAGAATGATTTTTTTATGCTTTACTACGAACTCTCCAAATTTGTTCATTTTTTAACCTCCTTACATTTATGACTATCGGTCACCTTAATAAGTGTACCACTTTATTGACTATTAGTCAATACTATGTAAGAAATTTTTATAATTATTTTTTCTTTATTTATTCAGCATTTGTCGTTTTTTACTCTTTTTTGTAAAATTTATTTTTTATATTATATTGACCTTTAGTCTAATTTGTGTAATAATAAAAAAAGGAGGTCTTATTAATGAAAATTGACGAAAACAAAAATGATAAAAAAGAAAGATTAATGGATACTGGCTTTAAACTTTTTCTAGAAAAGGGGATCAAAGACACATCTATTCAAGATATTGTAGATAATGCAAATGTTGCAAAAGGAACATTTTATTTGTATTTTAAAGATAAATATGAATTACGTGATATCCTTATAACAAAAAAATCAACAGCTTTATTTAATGATGCTATTGAAAACTTACATAATACA
>CAKSGI010000390.1 GCA_934454005.1 uncultured Eubacteriales bacterium
TAAAAGCCTTAATAGGAGGTAAACCATATGAAGAAGCAGCAAAAGGAGATGAAATATTGAGGGAAGCATTGTTGCAAATAGGAAAAATTCCACATGGAAATGGTGAAGATAGTTTAAGGGCGCTAAAAGCCTTAATAGGAAGGAGAACATATGAAGAAGCATCAAAAGGGGATGAAATATCAAGAAAAGCATTGTTACAAATAGGAAAAATTCCACATGGAAATGGTGAGGATGAATTAGCTGCCTTGTATGCCCTTTGTGATTATATATCAAGAGGTGATCATAGATTACTTGCAAGATATAAGAGAGATGATCTTTATCATGTTAGATATTATTATAGTGTTCTTAGAAATGGCGGTAATTTTGGAGTTGATATTATAGAAACGATGACAAGGGTTAAAAGAGATTATGAGTTCAGAGGAAAACTGAATGCAGCACTTGTTATATATACTGAGCAAAAGATTGAAAAAGAGCCTAGAGGCTCAAAACTTAGACGCAATTATGAAAGAAAAATTGGAATCTATGAAAAATATTTAGGAAGATTTAGAGCTAAAATTGGTGATTTAAGGAGATATGTATAATAGGAATACCCCTAACATTATAAGAGTTAGGGGAAAATAAAAAGGTTGTCTCGAAATTATAGAGACAACTTTTTTATTTATAGTTTATTATTTATTATCGACTTTTGACATGTATTGAATTAAATCAAGAACTTTATTACTGTATCCCCATTCATTATCATACCAAGAAACTAATTTTACAAAATTCTCATTTAACATAATACCTGCTTTTGCATCAAATATAGATGTTCTTGGGTCAGAATAGAAATCGGAAGATACTACAGCGTCTTCTGTATATCCAAGGATATCTTTCATTTCATTCTCAGATGCGTCTTTGACAGCTTTACAAATTTCTTCATATGTTGTTGATTTCTCTAAACGACAAGTCAAATCTACAACAGAAACGTCGAGTGTAGGAACCCTAAATGACATACCTGTTAATTTACCTTTAAGCTCAGGAATAACTAATGCACATGCTTTTGCAGCCCCTGTTGATGAAGGAATGATATTGCCTGCCGCAGCACGACCACCTCTCCAATCTTTAGAAGAAGGAGCGTCAACTGTTTTTTGTGTATTTGTTGTAGCATGAACTGTAGTCATAAGACCTTCAACAATACCAAATTTATCGTTAATAACTTTTACTAAAGGTGCTAAACAGTTTGTTGTGCAAGAAGCATTAGATACAATAGTCATATCTTTTGTATATTTTTCAAGGTTAACACCGCAGACAAAAGTAGGAGTATCTTTATCTTTAGCTGGAGCCGAAATTACAACTTTTTTAGCGCCTCCCTTAATATGAGCAGATGCTTTTTCCGTTGTGCAGAATACACCAGTAGATTCTACAACATATTCAGCTTGAACTTTACCCCAAGGAATCTCTGAAGGATCTTTTGCTGAAAATACATTAATTTCTTTGCCGTTAACAACTAATTTACCGTTTTCTGCTTTAATGTCGCCAGAAAATCTACCATGGATAGTATCATATTTAACCATGTAGACCATATAGTCTAAGTCTATAAACGGGTCGTTAATACCAACAACCTCGAATATGTCTGGCTGACTAATAGCAGCACGAAAAACTAAACGACCTATACGACCAAACCCATTAATACCAATTTTAATTGCCATAAAAATTATACCTCCTGAAAATTAATCTATAAATATTCTATAGCATTTTTAATAATATTACAATAGTTTAATGAAAATTAATCAAATTATTTTTTATATAATTTTCTGACTAAAAATGTTTACCACTATTTGTTTTGTAGTTATCTTTTAATGAAGTTGTCAAACTTATTAATAGAGAAACTATATATATACTTAAAGCAATGTCTGTAATATACATGATAGAAAAATCTTTATTTGAATTCATCTTAAGTAATGCAGGTATATTATATAATAATAGCATTATTACAGAAGATAAACCATACGCAAAGAGTTTAGAAACTAATTTTTTACCGTTTATAGATGACAGTAGCTTTGATTGCGTGAAAAAGAAAAGCATTAAAAATATTGAAGAGAAAATATCAAACATGTCGACTGTTCCTTCTACAACAACTGAGTGTTTTAAAAATAAGAACACAAGTCTTGTACCAGCCCAAATTGTTGGGAGTAACGATAAAAGGGGAGTTTTTATGAAAAAGTTATTGCCAGTAATGTGAAGGTTTGCAAAAATCAAGAATACTATTCCTGATAATAATAATGTAAGTGTAAGAAAAAACGATTTTAAATCAAATTTTCCTAGGTTATTAACAAAGTCAAAGAT
>CAKSGI010000391.1 GCA_934454005.1 uncultured Eubacteriales bacterium
GATTGTGGAGAAGACTTTAAAAGTTGGAGGAGATGTAGTTCTTAAAAATGTACAATCTAATCTTAAGGCTGTTATTGGAAAGGACCTAAAATTTGAGAAACGTTCTACCGGCGAATTAATTTCCTCACTTGGTGCATCTCCAGCAGATATCGATAATAAAGGTGTTCATAATGTTAAGGTGGGATTTAATGAACCTAGACGTAATCAATATGCTGCGAAGAAAAAAAGAAGCTATTACACAATAACTAATGCGATGATTGCTAACGTAATCGAGTATGGGAAATCGGGTCAAAATCCGAAGCCTTTCTTAAAACCCGCTAAGAGAAAATCTAGAAAAGCGTGTGTTGATGCTATGAAAGCAAAGCTCGAAAGTGAGATAGATAATATATGAATATTTTATCTGAATTAAAAGATGTATTATCTTCGTTAGGTATTCCAATAGAAACAGGCGTTTTCAGTGATACCCCACCGGATGAATATCTTGTTTTAACGCCTATGAATGATGATTTGGATTATTTTGCTGATAACTTACCTGAATATGAAGTGTCAGAGGTTAGAATTTCAATATTTACAAAATCAAATTATATACAAAGAAAAAGTCAGATCACAAAACTTTTATTGAGATCTGACTTTTCTATTACAGGGAGGTGGTATATCGGACATGAAGATGACACCGGCTACCATCATTATACTATCGATGTAGAAAAACAATATGAATTTATTTAAATTATATAGGAGGAGTTTAAATGGCAACGATAGGTTTAGATTCGCTGTATTATGCAAAAATAACGGGAGATGAAAGTGGCAATGAGACTTATGGTACTCCAATTGCACTTGCAAAAGCTATGACTGCAGAACTTTCAGTAGAACTTGCTGAAGCAACTCTGTATGCAGATGATGGTGCATCTGAGGTAATAAAAGAGTTTAAATCCGGTACTATTTCCCTTGGGATTGATGATATAGGCATTACAACTGCACAGGATTTAACGGGTGCAAAAATAGACGATAATCATGTAGTGATATCGACAAGCGATGATAATCCAGAACCTGTGGCAGTAGGCTTTAGAGCGAAAAAATCAAATGGAAAGTATAGATATTACTGGTTATACAGAGTAAAATTCGGCATACCATCTACTAGCCTTCAAACTAAAGGAGATTCTGTTACATTTTCGACTCCTACGATTGAAGGAACTGTTATGAGAAGAAATAAAGTGGACGAGAACAATGATCATCCTTGGAAAAGTGAAGTTAATGAAGATGATACTTTAGTTCCTAGCTCAGTAATATCAAACTGGTTTAGTGCCGTATATGAACCAAGCTATTCTGGTTAAGCAGGGAGGTTTTTAGATGGATTTAGATAGAAGCTCAATAATAAAAGTTGGAGATCAGGAATATGAACTTATTCTTACCACAAAGGCTACCAAACAGATAGCAAGTAGGTACGGTGGACTTGAAAACTTAGGCGATAAATTAATGAAATCAGAAAACTTTGAAATGGCACTTAGTGAAATAATATGGATTTTAGCACTACTTGCAAATCAAAGTATCCTTATTCACAATCTTAAAAACCCAAAAGATAAAAAGGAACTTTTAACAGAAGAGGCATTGGAATTACTGACAACTCCATCGCAGCTTGCGGAGTATAAAGAAGCAATAGTTGAAGCTATGACAAAAGGTACAAACAGAAATATTAAAGGTGCGGAGGTTTCCTCAAAAAACGCATAGACCGAGTAAATGATGATGAATTTTTTACTCGGCTTTTATATTATGGGACTGTACATTTAAGACGAAGTGAGGATGAATTTTGGCTTATGCCGGTAGGTTTAATTCTTGATTTGTGGGAGTGTCATAAACAATATTATGGAATGGCTAAGCCAAAGCAAGAACATTTTATTGATGAGATAATTCCTATGGGGGTGTAGTGATAAGTGATATTACTATGCTCTTTTTATTTTAGGGGAGGAGGTTTAAAATGTCAGATAATTTTGGAATCAAAATAGGAGTTGAAGGAGAAAAAGAATTTAAAAATTCACTTCGAGAAATTAATTCTTCATTTAAAGTTTTGGCAAGTGAAATGAACCTTGTAACTTCTGAATTTTCTAAAAATGATAAGTCAATGCAGTTGTTATCTTCTAAGAGTGAAGTTTTAAGTAGAGAAATTACTGCTCAAAAAGAAAAAATAGAATTGCTCAAAAAGGCTCTGACAAACGCCTCTGAATCTTTTGGAGAGAATGATAAACGAACTAAAGCATGGGCTGAAAAACTTAATAACGCTGAAGCAGAACTCAATAAGATGGAAAGTACCATGGGTGAATATAG
>CAKSGI010000392.1 GCA_934454005.1 uncultured Eubacteriales bacterium
GTCTGAACAAGAAAAAAATATATCACGAAAGCTTGTATATTATGATAATCTCAGAGATCTGAGTTTAAAATTTAAAAATAAAATACTTAAAGATGGCTTTAACTACGATATATGCAATTTTATCGATGAGGGATGGGAGATCAAAAAGTCATTTGATAAAAACATCATGAATGATCTATTGGAAAGGGCTCTCGAAAGTTTGAAGGCAAAAAATTGGAAAGGGATAAAGTTATTAGGTGCCGGAGGCGGAGGATATTTCATGACTGTATTAAACAATACCCAAAAAGAAGAATATTCCAGAACGTCAAAAAAAATTGATTTGCCATTCCGCTTTTATAGGAATGAACAACAAGCCAATTCTACAAATAATTAATTTTACACATAAAAAACCGATATCGTTTTCAAAACTAGATATCGGTATTTTTTATACATCAACTCTTGTCCATGGTGGGACGGCAGGATTAAATGTTCTATTTTTTTTCAATGCAACATCAAACATATTAATATATTTCTTGTCATAATACTTTTCTATGAAACTCCTGAAAATCTTAATCTGGCTCTCGTCAGGCATATATTCCCAATGAAAACTAAGTGCAAAGAAGTAGTCAAAATAATAGTCCTCTTGATGTGAATCCAACTCTACAGCGCCAATATTAAAAAATACGTCTCCCCCCATATCTTCGCCTGTTCCAACTGAAGTCGGGAGCATCTTTTTACCTTTTAAACACGCAAAAATTTGATTATTGGAATAAATATGCTTGTAAATTGCTTTAGAGCGAAGATGAAGGCAAATATCGTGAAGAACTATTACGGCATTTTCTTTCAAAAAAGGTAAAATTGCCAATATGTCAAGCATTTCCCCCGGCATCATATGTACTGTATCAATAAAACAAAAGTCTATATCTTTCCCGACTTTTTCCGTACAATTTGCGGAGATCTCATTTGTGTGAAATTCCCACTTACTCTTGAGCTCAGGAAAACTTTCTTCTATTAAAAAACCGGTTTTCTTGCCTGGAATTCTATAGCATTCATCTTGTATGTCTATTGAATACAGTTTTGATCCTTCTATGTCATTAATTGCATTTAAAATTATTGCAGAAGAGCCACCTTTTGAAACACCGATTTCAAGTAGTTTTTTTGGTTTATATTTTCTTATTATTCCATTTAAAAATTTTTTTTCTATTTCCAACATTTCAACTTTGTCATGTCCTTGAATTTTATCTTCAATTCTTCTATAAACATCTATATCGTAATCCTCAATTTTTATATTTTCATCTGTAGTATGGCATTTCTCTATCAAATATATACACCTCTTAAATTGCAGTTTACAAAAGCCATTATTACATATATTTACCAATATTGTCAATATACTTTAATAATAAAAATTGCAAGATTAAAGTATATAAAAAGAGTTCGGCAAAACTTAAAACTCATACCACGATATTTAGTATAAACCCGGATAATGTAGCGACGAGATCTAAACCACATATGTGGAAAAGATGTTTAAGTTATCTTATAATGACTAGTTGTAATATTTCACATACTTGTATCAATAGTAACAATATCTTCATAGTTTTATAAACTCATAAATAATGCCGTAATAATTTATTAATAATTAAAAAGGAGTCCTGCAAATAAATTTCAAGAAAAATGCACACAACATACAAGACTCCATTGAAAGCCGTGGACCACCAAATGATATAATAAATATTACAAATCAACTTTCTCCAGTTTGATTACACTTTCAACAGCGTTCATACACTCCTTAATGCCGGGTACAAAGCCACCAACTGGTTGATTAGAGAGCATCTACTGAATCAGTGATGAAATGGTAGCTCTTAATGCAGCTAGTGAATTTATGCCACTAAGAAAGACCATCACAGTAAAATACAGAGACTATTGGTTCGTGGTATCGTCAGTTTCCTCCGCAACAACGCGAGTATTAGGTTTCAGGTAAAGAATGTCTAATGCAAGATGTGACAAACTCAATGTCTGAATGTTTTGCTTCATACGGTGCTGCAACAAACTACCTACCAGGCTTCATGGTAACTACCATATTTCCCCATTAGAAACATAGATTCCATCTACGGTCATTTGTTTTACTACCAGCTTGAATTTACAATGGCTTCTGACTTTTACTTATTGCTTGTTCAGCCTTTTTAGTAACATAATCGCACTGCTCTTCACGGTTGGACTATCTTCATAAATTGAATGATGCGGAAAATGGCAGATTATTAATTCCCCTTGCGGGCGTGTTGATTTCAAGGATTTGTCGTTCCAGCTCACTACGCCCTTATTCTATAGCTTAGGCAACAGG
>CAKSGI010000393.1 GCA_934454005.1 uncultured Eubacteriales bacterium
ACTATTTGCATTATTGTCTTTATTAATTATTTTAGTATAGATAAAATATCCACTTATCATTAATACTGCTGTTAAAAGTGCTGTAATTGCAATTGTTATAACTGTTTTTTTCAAGATTAACCTCCTTTGTAAAATTTAATATTCATTTTCCTATCATTAATATAATTATAAGAATTTTATAACATAAAATTTCTTAAATTACTATTGTACTTTTGGTGCAATTTTTTATTAAATTTTGCACTAAAAGTGCAAAAACGTCAAAAGTTATTTATTTTTTCACTTTTTTATGATACAATATATTTTGATGTGAGGGGGTGTGATTTTTATTATTATTTTTCTAACATTTTAACGGTATCTCTTGTTAATATTTGCATTTGTGAAATTGCTATTTCATTTAATTTAATAAGTCTATCTTTTTGACTCATACCTTCATTTATATAAATAGAATTTACATTTTCTAAATTAGATAAACAAACTAATTCATTGACATTTGCATAATCTCTAATATTTCCTTCTTTATCTGGATTATTATCTCTCCATTGTTTTGCTGTCATTCCAAATAATGCCATATTTAAAACATCTGCCTCATTGGCATATACAATATTTATCTGTTTGCTATTTAATTTCTCTGGTATAAGATTTTTCTTTATTGCATCTGTATGTATTCTATAATTAATTTTAGCCAAGTTCCTTTTTATATCCCAGCCAAGTTGCTTTTGCTCTTCGCTTTTCAGTCTATCAAATTCTTTTATTAAATATAATTTAAATTCAGGAGATAGCCAACTTGCAAATTCAAATGCAATATCTCTATGTGCATAAGTTCCACCATAACGACCTTTTTTAGTTATAATTCCAATTGCATTTGTTTTTTCCATCCATTGTGTTGGAGTTAAATAAAAACTATTTAATCCAGCTTTACTTCTAAATACATCGAATTCGATGTGATTAAAATTTGAATTATTAATTTTCTCTCAAAGTCCAAGAAATTCTATTGTCATTCTATTACGCATCCAATTTTGAATAATAATTTCTATTCTTCCATCTTTCTGCTTCGCCATATCAGTTAAACAAATATAGTCTTGATCGTCAACAACTTGATATCCAATTTCAATATTTTGTACATTTATTTTTGACATAAAACCACTCCTTTAAATTTTATATTTAATTCAAAAATAATTATAACAAACCTTTGTTCTGTATGCAATATATTTAATGAATTATTTTAACAATTTTTCAATGTCTGCTTTTAGACTAAATCTAATGGTTTTATCTCTATGTATATAAATTTTGTCAATTATCATTTGTAATATAATTCTATTTGGTTCTTTTGCATTTATTATCTCATCAAAATATTCTAATGCTGTTTTTACTTCTTGAATTTTTTCTTCTAAACTTTTCTTTTCATCGCTTTGAATTAATCCCTGTAGATAAGCAATACTTTGCATTTTTTCTTTTTCTAATTCTTTGTATGTATTCTCTATAATTTCTCTCTGCATAGAATTATTACAAAATGCTAGTTCTTTTACTTTTTGATTAATTAGCATCTTATATTCTTCATTTAGAATATTAAGTTTATTTTGTAATTTAAATTTATCGTTGGTTTTATTTTCTTGCTTTATTTCAATTTTAATATCCTTTATTTCTTTTAAATACTTTTGTTTAGTAAATTTAAAAAATTCTTTTAAATGAATTAATATGTCTTTTTCTTTAATTTCATGGCAATGACAAGCCTTTGTACTATATTGTCTGTATCTTGAACAGTCATAACCTTTTTCTTTAACTTTTCTTTTAATTATTATACCAGACATTCCTGAACCACAATCATTACATACGCACATTCCCGAAAAATAGTAATCATGTTTTTTATTTGCACCTGATATATTATGTTGCATTTTAATTCCAAAATGGTTGGATTTTTCATATATAAGAATCCAATTTTTTTATTAAATGTTACATTTTTTGGAAAAAGTTTATTTTTCTATAGGGTATGTTTCATTTTCTATTTAAAATGTTAAGTTTTTAAATAAAATTTATAAAAACTTTCATTATGAAAGAACAAAAAAACCAAGAAATTCATTACTTTTTTATAACCTTTTCAAATTTTTTCAAAATTTGCAGAAACAGGGAGTCACCCTTAACTCCCATTTACGCCTAAAAGCGTGGCTTTTAGCAGGATACTACAAAAATATAGAGGCGACTTTTTGTCGCCCCTATAAAATTATAGAACTATTATATAAATTGTAATTTGTCAAATTATTTTACTATTTTTTTACTATAAATATCCAATAATTTTTCTTATGTCCAAACCTCTC
>CAKSGI010000394.1 GCA_934454005.1 uncultured Eubacteriales bacterium
GGTTTCGCATAAGCTTACAAAGCAAAATACTCCTACAACATATACTATTCAATTCTTGAAAGAAGATGTACGTTATGCTTATGGTCTGTCTTATACATCAGAACAGATTATATCCGAGTATCTTTACTATTTTCCGAATGGAAAGCAAGCAAAAATTTTTGATAGAAATTTGAGCAAAATATCTTTTGGAGATAAGTTTAAAAAAGATTTTGAGGAAATATTGAATTTTGTGAAGCCTAATAAATTATTTCTGTCGGTTTCTGCAAATTACTCAGCAGTAAAAGAAGCAGAATTAGTTTTTTTGTTTTTTAAGGAAGATATTATTTTATATCCATTGCCACTGGAAATTAGTGATTGGCTGGAGTATTCTATTGAAAGATTTACAAAAGAACCTGAATTAAAAAAGATATTTATTAAGTTTATGAAGTCAATTGATACACCAATTCAAGATATAGATACTAAGTTTGAGAAAGCACAGATGGCTCCGGAATTTATTCCAGATAATGTGCCGGATGAAATTAAGCCTTTTTTTGCTCAAGTAAAAGAAGTTACAAGGGCAGAGGCAAAGATAAATTATGGATTGTTCTCTGTTGATCTGAATGAAGAATCGAAAGGTATTCAAAAATTATTTGAAGTATTCGGACCTATTATAGATATTATTCTTAACGACAAGGTTTTGATTTGGGATGAAATGGAAACAAGTTTGCATCCTTATATTGTAAAAGAGATATTAAGACTTATTATGTATGCGAAACAGGATTCGAAAGCTCAGCTTATTTTTAGTACACATGATACAAATCTTTTGGACTTAAATATGTTTAGAAGAGATCAGATTTGGTTTACGGAACTTAATGAAGGTAGAACGACGGATATTTATTCGTTGGCAGAGTTGAAAAATGTAAGAAAAGACGAAAATATCAGTAAAGGATATATGAATGGAAAGTATGGTGCGATTCCATTTATTCGTAATCCGTTGGTGTTTCCGGGAGAGGAGTGATTTTAATGCCTCAAACAGAAGAAAGAAATCTTGAACTTACCCCTAGAAGTATTGGTACACGGGACAGACGCCCTAATCGGACAATACAATTTGAACTTTCGGCTATTAGAGATCGATTTACAAGTAATCTGGTGTCTATAAAGTCGCACTTTGAATTGGCTGAACAATTAAAAAGCGAAGGTAATAGCCAGTATAAAGATATTTTAAGATCGCAGGTGGTTTTTCTTGATAGTGCTTTAGATTTCTTTATGCATGAGGTGACAAAATATGGCATGGTACAAATATTTGAAGGCGTTTGGGAAAAAACAAAACAATATGACAATTTTACGATTCGGTTAGGTGAAATTTCAGATGTGCTTAGAAACCCGGAACAAGAAAACTGGTTTTTAGATATTGTAAATGATTCCTATGCGGAAGATACATTTATGAGTGCCGGTGCAGTAATTGGTCAATTGAAGCTTATTGGAGTAAAATGGCAAAGTGTTGCAGATAGGGCATTTTATGAGCAAGGTTCAACGACGCCAACGAATGATAAATTTAAACATACACTAAATAATTTGTTTAAACGAAGAAACCAGATTGCACATCAAGCGGATTGTCTACATGAAACAGGTGTCAAAATAGATATTGAACGTGAGGATGTTGAAAAATACATTGATGATATACAAAAGATAGTGACCGCTATTTCTGAGGAAATAGAACAAATGAATAATTCTTGAGGATACTTTGAATGACAAAGTTTTTTAGGAAAGGATGATAGGAATGAAGAAGATATTATTTAGAAGGACAATGTCAGTAGTTATTCTTGTTGCATTCATGTTTACAAACATAGTTATGACTCCACTTTTGACAACGGTAAATGCAGAGGAAAACAACGTTGAATATGAATTGGATGGAGAAACAAAGAGTGTATATTTGAGCCAATTGCAAGAAGCCGCAAACCGCGATACGAAAAATCAATATTGGGTGGTTTTTCGTGAAGGATATCGAAATTCCAGATTGGAAATGTCTTCTTTTGATGCAGAGGGAGATTTTGAAGTTGTATGGAACGGAAATCTTATTGCAACCAGTCAAAAAGATAAGGTTACACAATACTATTATGATAGCAGTAAGTTTGAACAAATAGGTACATATGGTATATTATCAGATAATGCAGAAGAGATAATTGCAAGTAATGTAGATATTTATGATAACGATAATAATATTGTATTCAATGCGACTTATCAAGACAGCCAAGGATATAGTCTTAGCAACCCAACCATGAGTAATGGGGTTACGACATGGGATAGTGTATATTTTGGAAATTATTGGC
>CAKSGI010000395.1 GCA_934454005.1 uncultured Eubacteriales bacterium
GCTGAATGAAATTGTTTTTGATTTTTATGACAGATTAAAATCAATCACCAGCGGTTATGCAAGTTTTGATTATGAATCTGCCACGGGTGCTGCTAATTTAGTTATTGTCCCATCCAGATTCTATAAAACAAAAGGAAATAATATTCTTATTGACGAAAATATTGAAGGCATTGAAGAATTATACCCTCATGCAAATCCGTACTCTTGCATTTATGAAACTAACAATGAAGACATTGATAAGAAAATTATCATCTATACGCTGTTGACAGGTCTTCCAAACCCAGATGAGAATTTGGATGAAATGTATGAAGACATCAGTGAACAAATTAGCGAAGATAAAGAACGTCGCAAAAAACGTAGCCGTGCCGAAAAAGAATCCCGTGCAAAACGTCGTGTCATTGAGTATGATCCAAATGCCGATTATGATGATGACGACGATAACGAAGAAGAAGATAAAAATAGTTACGAAAAACATTCTAAAGTGTTGATATAATAACAAAAAAGCAAGCAATTTATTTGTTGCTTGCTTTTTTGCTACTCTTTTTTTATTACATATATAATTTCCTGACTCTAACAATGGAAAATATAATGTAAAAACATATTTCTAAACGTAAAAGCATAAAAAATATTAAGAAAGGAAAAGCTACTTAGATAAGCAGGTAGAAAATCACGAATAAGATACTATCTGCATGTACCGATGGTTAGTCGGGAATTTACGCCTTTGGAGTGAACAAGAACTTGTGAGTAGTTAAAATCTTAGATTTAACCAAAGCTTACACGATGAATAAGGAACTGCAAATCGTGAGATTGCAGCTAAATATCTAATATAGATATGGTTGTCTATATTTTTAGTAGCAGGATAATTACTTTATTTTGACACAGGAAGAATATTTTACAAAAAACAAAGATATTACTATTACTGAACAGCTTTCTGCATTTTATAAACGAGCAAAGAATATTGCATCAAACAAAGTATCGCAGACTGCTGATACTATCAATCGGGAAATTCGAATTGCTGCGCTATCACAAGAACGTAAAAAACTGATTATAGCATTAGGTGAAAAAACTTATTCTCGTATCAAAGGAAAAACAGATGAGCCATATGCGGTTCGACTAGAAACTATTGACCATGAGCTTGCATCATTAACAAGCAACAAATAAAAAACAAAAAAGAGCATGTTATTAACCTGTATTAGGTCTAATTTACGGTAGTGGCTATACTAACCTCCGCAAAGTGCTCTTTTTTTTATTTGTTATATAAACACTGAATTTGTAAACACTGTTTACAAATTCACCTCAAAAGATTGTTTTAACAAAAAAACACTTCGTTTTTGGGTCTGTACTTTTATGTAAAAACAAAAGGTTCTTGTTTATGGAAACACATGGAAACTTAGTCATTGTTTTCTTATTAATTGTTTAAAAAATAGTTGAATTAGTGTTAAGATTTTTAAAATGCGTTCGATATAAGTATTAAATATTTGTGTGGGTTGAGCAATGGGGAGATATAACAGATGAAGAAATCGTGTATTTTAGTGTTAGTAATAGTTTTAATTTCTATATTCTCTACATATTCTTATGCAAAACAAAAGGACGAAGATAGGTATCCAATACCTATTAGAAATAATTATACAAGTGTAGTCGGTACTATGGATGCAACATCAAATATTTTTAACAATCAAGCAAAGCAAACGATGTTTAAGAAAAGTATGAAACATTTTCAAACAGTTACTTTAACTAAGGGACACTATACGTTTAAGCCCAATGCGGATGGTTTTCATGGTTCTAGAGGATTATACTGGATAGTAGATGCTGATTTTAATAATAATGTAATTAAATTAGGCTTAGTAGTACAAACAGTAACGACGAGTTTACAAGGGCCAGTCGAAGTTAAAGTTGTTCAAATTGATACCCCGTATGGGAGTGAAGAATTTTATTTCCTCGATTCTACTATATTGGATGACCCAGATTGGGATGGATACTCTGACATAGGAATTTTATTTCCTGATACCAATTCGTTAAGTGCGAGAATGGCAAACATATTAAACCTTATGTTGAAATCTGAACCAAAGCAAACTGCATGGTACGGTTATGGATTACATCAAAATGTTAGTAATACGTTTTCGGAAAAAGATATTCGAGGAATGAAAGATGCAGTAGAATTATTTGAACTTCTTATAAGTAACTAATAATATATATCTTTGAACGGTGATATTGATTATGATAAAAAACTTACACACTTATCTTGACAAACTCTCGTTTTTACTATCAAAATACGTTTTTTCAAAAAAGCAACGTTCGTTTTTGCTA
>CAKSGI010000396.1 GCA_934454005.1 uncultured Eubacteriales bacterium
TGATATAGTTATTATTGCTCGAAATAATTATATGCCTCTACAGGAAGACACTGATGAGTTGTTAGACCAATGTGTTTTGCTAAACACATATTTTTCTAATTATTTTAAGCCTATTGGATGTGTGGAGTCTTTTGATATCTATTTTAGGCTCGATGATTTTGACAATAATTTTTCAATGTATCAAGAGCTTGGTGATATCCAGTGCCCAAATAAAGCTCCCGCATCATCATTGTTTTATCAAATGAAGATGGATTATCAGGCTTATCATGATTCATTATTTATTAGCGACTTGGTTCTTAAGAATACAGAAGCAGGAGAAAAGGTGTCAAAACAGGAAAATTCCGAATACACCCAATATCCTTTTGTTTTTACAAAACTATCAGAAAATTTGAAGCAGGAGGTAAGCGGAGAGTAAGATATCCGTTGCCTCAATGATGAAATAATTAAGGGGAATGATGGGCGACAGTTATTCCCCCTTTTTTCGTTTTTTCTTTAAGATTCGGATAGGCTATTTTTATAAATGGTATTGACAGAAGATAGATTTTGTGATAAAATGGTATCATATGATACCATCATCAAAGGAGGCGAGTTTGATTGTGACTGAAATTGATCGATTTTTACAGCAGGTTCAAGCTGCAATTGAAAGTGGAAACAAACAAATTTTAGATCGCAGATATAAATATATATCAACATTGGCGCAACTCGGCATAACCAACGAAGATGTGTGGGATGACATTTATAATCTTTCATCTAAGGATATTTGGATTAAGGACAATGATGATAATTCTCAATTTCCAGGGATTGTATGGATTACCAAGAAGTTTTTGCATGGGGAATTGATTTACATTAAATTAAAGATTAAAAATAGCCCCCAAGGGCAATTATTAGTAATGAGTTACCATATAGATGAATACAATTAAAGAACTAAAAGATTAAACTAAAGCAAACATGAAAAGGGGAGAAAACAATATGGATAAATCATGGTACTGCCCCAACTGTGATGAATTTACTGAAACAAAAGTTATCGAAAAGGAACAAACTCTATCTGTCAAAGGAAAGAAGATTACTCTTACTGTACCGGTTAGAGTATGTGCACACTGTGGGGAAGAAATTATCGATGAAGAACTTGATGGAAATACTTTACAACAATTTTACGAGGCGTATAAAGAATCGGAGCAGCTACTTACTTCGGAAGAGATACGTAATATTCGGTCAAGATATCAACTTTCACAAGCTGCATTCTCAAAGTTGCTCGGATTTGGGGAAAAAACGATAACAAGATATGAGAATGGTGCAATTCAGGACGAATGCCATGACAATCTTATTAGGTTAATGCAAAATATAGATGCGTTTGAGGATATTTGGAGTGTTCGCAAAGATGTGTTGTCGGAAAGCGAAAACATGAGAATAGAGCAGTTGATGCGAACATTTCGTATAAAAACAATATACTCATCAAAATCGAAATATACAACACGAGGAAAACCATGTGTATATAGAAATGGAGGAGATGAACGATATGTCGGCTAACAGTGTATTAACATTACAAAGTTACGTTGTAAAAAACATGGAGTTTAAACTTAACGAATTTTTTCGACCTCAAGGAGAGGAGATTGAGCTGCATCCTGAATTTCGGCGCATTATCCATAAAATTGATGAAAACACTGCATCGGTAGATTTGATTTTTAGAATTAAAGAGACATCGGATGCTCCGTTTATGATGAATATTTGTATTGAGGGTGTATTCTCAATGCCTAATTGGGACAAAGACGAATCACGGCTACTTATGATTTCAAATACGGTAGCAATTCTGTTTCCGTATTTAAGATCATTGGTTACCATTATTACTGCAAATGCGAATGTCCCGCCGTATACGCTTCCGGTAATGAATATTAATGAACTTTTTGCAAAGACTGAATCCAATAACATCTAATAGACATAGCCATCGCTTTTCGGTAAAGGTTACCGTGCGATGGCTATATTGATTTCAAAAAATATCAAATGACTTTGGGGAGTATTACCCCTTGTTTGCAGATTTCGAGAAACTCCAAACATAGTCGACAAACTCGTCCCAGTTAAGGCGAACCTGTTTGTACACATCAATCTTTTCCGCATCCGACAGGTTGACATGGCTGCAACGCAGTGGCGGTTCCGCTACGGTTCGCTTCAGATAGCAATCGGTAATCAGCCGGTTCAGTTCTTTGCCGTCAATATGTGGCTGTGTATCAGTAATAACCAATTCCCATTCAGCTTTTGACCAGTAATAGTATAAAACTTCCCGTCGTAGCAGCTCACTGAATTCCTC
>CAKSGI010000397.1 GCA_934454005.1 uncultured Eubacteriales bacterium
AAACAGAACAAAGCACTTTAAAAGCCGATTATAAAATACTAAATCCACACGAAAATGGTCTTCATCAAAGGTAAATCTCTTTTGCCGTGCAACAAAAGTAAATCCTGTTCCTAATTCCAACAGGAATTTCTGTAAATTATCAAGTATCCTGTTCTCCAGTTCTGACTCTGAATATTTTGATTTCTCCTCTAATCCCAAAAATTCTAATACATATGGGTCTTTCACAATATCTGAAGCCTTTTCTACAACATGTCCCTTTTCAGCCAACTGCTTCACACCATCTTTATCAGTGCTAAGTGCCAACCTCTCAAACAAAGCACTTCCACACTGTCGTTTTAATTCAGGCAGACTCCAGCTATTTTTAATTGATTCAATTTCATAAAATTTTCGTGCTGACTCATCTTCTATTCGCATCAGCTTCACATAATGTGACCATGACAACGCAAATGGTTTCTCATCATCCAAAATCCGAGAAGCCTTCTCGGATTTTTCAACAGCGAAATTCCGATAAAGGTTCTCGGAAATTCTATCTTGATATACAAGATAAAACTTTCGCATATTCTCAAGTGTATCAACTGAAAAACCTCTTCCAAATTCTGCGTTTAATGTTTCAGATAACTGCTTTAAAATCTGTTTGCCATATTTAGCACGTTTTTCGCCCTTCTGCTGTTCTTCCACAATCCACTTTCCTATACAATAGTATGTCATTGTCTGGATGACATTAACCTGTTTCATAGCAGATTCTCTGGCATATTTTACCAATTCTATCGAATCAATGCACATTCTATCAAGTGAAGTAATATCCACAGAGCACACTTCATTTTCTAACATATTCATGCCTCCTTAAATGAACTCTACTGTATATGTAGGTTTACTTTCACCTGAATTTTTCTCCACAAGAGCTTTCAATCTTCTGAATGTCTCATCTTTAAGGGCAATATCATCCTTAAAAGCAGAATCCCTGAAAATAAACTTAATTGGCAATGGGTCAATAGATGCAATCTTTTCTACCAGTTCTGCTGTAACCTC
Organism: uncultured Eubacteriales bacterium; assembly: GCA_934454005.1. Next base: position 1,030 of record CAKSGI010000397.1, read on the forward strand.
TGTCTCAAGACAAACAAGGAAACTGCTCGCATAGAGATATGTACGCTTGCCAATATCAGATAACAGCTCTACTGACTCAGATAATGCAACATCCCGCTGGCGAAGCATAAGTTCATATACTACGTCAATGTCTTTCGTATTAGGCATAAAATCCATAAGGTCTGGAGTAGACTCAATCTGAGAAACATCGAGCTGTCCCATGTCCATAAGGGAATTCCACTTTATGTTGGTATCTGCTACTTTGAAAGCCTTAAATCCTATATCTGTGGACGTATTTGAATATTCTTTTTGTAGTTTATCTCCTGCCAAGCGAATTCTTTCTTTTCCAAGTTCACATATATTTTTAAATCCTGCACGATAACTTGCATGCTTCTCATCAATTTCTTCTGTCCACTGAACCAAAATATACTTTCGTGTTCCACCATCTATCATATTTTGTTCCATTACAGCTTCTGCTGTTGTTGCAGAGCCACTAAAGAAATCTAAAATGTAAAAATCATTTCCATCCAAAAGTGTCATTAACACTTTCAGCAAGCCAACATTCTTAGGTGCTGAAAAATAGACTTCTTCGGCATTAAATAACTCTTTCATTGCTGTTCCTGCCGAAGTAGTTTTATAGTCTAAGGAAAAATTGACTGCTTTGCCATTAACAACTGCATCATAATCCTTATTAACTAACATACTCTTCAGTCTAATTGTTGTACTCATATTCTTTTCGTATATTTTACCACTTTTAAATTCCAGTTTTTGTTCAGTAAATAATTCTATAAATTTACTATCTGTATAGGTATTTTCGACAAAACTATCCCCATTATATGAACAGTATCTGTCAAACCCATCCGCCATTAATTCCTTGTCTACTTCTTCAAGTGTTCTTTCTTTTTTTAATTTTATTTCTCCTTTATAAGAATTATAGTATACTGTATAATGCTTAGGCGTGTTATAATTGGTGACAATATTATTAAAGGAGTTTTCTCCTACTAAAACTCTTTTCCCACTATTATGCACATAATTGCCATTTTCATCTTGGGTTAAATCCTTGATATTTTTAGGTATATTTTCAACAAAATAGCCACTGTTTATATCTTTTGCATATATTAGGCAATAATCATTGCTAACAGATATATATTTTGAATTCTTCCTTCCTTTAGGATTTATCTCTACCGACAATAATGACACAAAGTTTTCTTCTCCAAATACCTCATTGCATACCTTAATCAAGTTGTCTATTTCATTATCATCAATACTAATAAACACACTACCA
>CAKSGI010000398.1 GCA_934454005.1 uncultured Eubacteriales bacterium
TTATTTTTAGATATGAATTCTTGATAGTTTGGATATTGTGTAGCAATCTGTTGGAGTTCATAGTTTACTTCGCTAATAAGAAAATCTTTTAGCTTTTTTCTAGATTTTCTAAATTTGAGCATGTCTTTTATTTTATCGCTCATAAGAAGAACTTTATTGTTCCAATAGACAGTTGCAATTATTAATCCTTTATAGGCTGAGTAGACTGCATAAATTTTTTTGTCGCCACTATTGCAGGAATATCCCCAAATGAAAGGGTCTAAAAATTTTATTATATTTTCATTGAAACCTAAATCTTTTAAGGTAAATATATATGTTTCAATATTTTGTAAGGATTCGGGGGTAGCTATGAATTGTTTTTCTTCATAGGCAGCAATCATTTCTCCAAAGCATTGAGGTTGCTCAAAGATGGGAGATGGTGTTACAACATCTACATTATCTATTCTTATTTGGTTTAAGTATTTACGTAACCACTTTTCTAAATATTCATATGTGTTACGCATATGAGTATCATCAAATGAGTTTAGAACAAATAAATCATCATATAACATTCTCCATGCAACAGTTAAAATGTAATTGCGAATTCCATCATACTGCTTTGGAAGAACTGGGGAATCTTGATTTAAGTATTTATCAAGAAATTTGTTCGAAAATTCTGTTTCATATTTGCTAAAATGTTCCTCGCAATCATGACAGAGCAGAGCCTTCTTTTCCCCATCTTGATAGATTTGATTTAAATTGGTGAAGTTACGAAAACGTGAATTTTCATAAGTTTTTGTTCGGTTATATATTAATTTGGGAATGATATGGCTTTGCTTAAGAACCATATTATCTCTGCCGCATAAAGCACATTTTCCAATAGTTTCTTTTTTTGCCATAGTATCCATCTACTTTCTAATGAAATGGGGTTTCGGGACTCGAACCTTGGGCACTTATTATTAATTTTATATTTCTGATATGCAATATTACTTCTCTTCCCATCAAATGCAAGGCTCTAACCCCAAGTATGCCCAGACCACCAATTGAATTTGAAATATCCATAAAACTAATCACTCCTATCGCTAAGCTGAAAAGAGAAACAATGTCAGTGCTTACTTCAATTGGAATATCAAGTAATAATGCCAGAAACATAAAAGAAATAATCCAATTTTATTATATCACTTAGAAATGTACCAAACAATAGCATAATACAACCTATAATTTGTGTAAAATTTGTTAATTTGCACAAGAAAGCTTATATAAGCACCAGAAATGTGATATTATTTAATAAGTTAAAATATAGAAAGAGCTTGTTTCGCTAAAATGTGTCAGAATGTGAAAGTGAGAGAAAGGAATGATGATTAATGCCATTAGCAATGTCCAATATCAAGAGTTTGTTGCAAAGTATACGAGAAAATGATTGGTATATAACAGCATTTGATTTTGCTTTTAATCAGCATAGTTATGTTGTGGTATTTGAGGATTTAAGGGAACTTGATAAAGGAACAAAATATTATGCTGTTATGCTTACATTTATAGACAAAAATGATGAAAATCGCATACTTAAGACATATGCTAATTCGTATAATTTCAATGCATCCGATGAAGAACCCAGAGATTATTTTGAAATTCATGGAGATGGATGTGGAAAGGGAATATGGAATCTCTACAATTCATTTAATAGTGATATGTCTGACAGTTATACTCCCTTAGACAATCAATATCGCAACACAGTTCTTAATATTATTGATGAAAGAGAACATAATGAGGGATTCTGTTGTTATATGGCTCGCCATAATGGTAAAAATTCAAGTGGAGAGCAAATAAATCGTTCAGGGAAAAATACAGCAAAGACAAAACTTCTTAGAGAAACTCTATTTAATATACTAGGTGATGATAAAACTATTAGCCTTTGTTATCGTCAGGAAGGAGAACTAAGTGATTCTGAGATTATAGCAAATTTAGCCCAAAATGATAAGAATAGAAAGGGCAAGCCTTAGTAGCTAATTACAAAAGTTTGGTGTAGAATAATAGAAGTAGATAGATGTTGTTTCAAAAATAATTGAGGTATTTGCTTCGAGACCTCTTTATTATGAGGCACACGTTCCGAGCCCTTTTATGGCATGGAGGCATTTGTTCCGAGACTATAATCAAAGAGGCATTCGTTCCGTGAGGGAGACCAGGCGAAGAAGCTTGCAAATATGAATGAAGAAGCCTAAAGACCTTGATTTACGGGCGTTTCAGAATAATAGCGGCTTTTCAAATGAAATAAAATTGTAAGAAAAACGGTCTTTGACAAAGTCAAAAG
>CAKSGI010000399.1 GCA_934454005.1 uncultured Eubacteriales bacterium
AAATAGCAACTCAGTGGAAAGATTTGATAGAAAAATTGTAAGAGAAAAAATGGATAAAAGAAACAATGGATAAAAGAAACAGAGAATTAGATTTTATAAAAGTAATAGCAACCATATTGCTTGTTTTACATCATTTTCAACAAATAATGAATGTAAGATTTTCTTATATAAATTTTTTTGGCGGAAAATTTTATATGGGAAATTTGGTAGAAATGTTTTTTATTATAAGTGGTATATGCGCTTATCATTGGATAGAAGGGATTAACGGAAAAAGTAGATTTAAAACCTTTTACTTTGACAGAGTAAAAAGACTATTACCGGTTGTGAGCATTAGTATTGTTGTGGATTCATTATTATATATTTACTTCCTTAACGTATATCATGTTGCTATTGGCACAAACCATGTAAATGTAAAAAATATTATTATATCATGTTTAGGCATACAGGTAGGGTGGGGATTTGAAAATCCTATGATAAACAATCCAATGTGGTACATAAGTGTGTTAATACTATGCTACATAATTTTCTATTTTGTTACTAAATTAAGTAATACTATAAAAATATCACCATACATTCTATATGCTATATTAATTATAATTGGATTATTTATATTGAAAGAACAAATGGATTTACCTTTCTTAAATGGATATACGGCCAGAGGATATGTCTGCTTCTTTGAATGAATCATTTTGGGATGTATACTGAATAAGAAAAATGACTTAATAGATAAAATAAGTATATGGGCGATAGTTCCATTTGTAATAGGAACTGTGGGATATATGAAAGGTTTTCATATATATTATATGCTTGTTTTATTAATGTGGCCATCACTTATTATTTTCTTTAGAAATAGAGTGTTTAAAAAAATTATAAACAGTTCTATATGGAGTGAAATGGCCAAAGTATCCTATGATACATATGTATGGCATTGCCCAATACTTCATTTTATCTATGGAATAGTAAAAGTAAATAATATTTCGTATTGTAATACGATATGGTTTACTATCTTAACAGTGATTGTAATATGCGCATTGGGATACATATCATTTAGATTTTTAGAAAAGCCGATTCAAAAAATTAATATCGGATCATTCATATAAAAAGGTAAAGGAATAAATTATGGAAAAAGTATCAGTTGTTGTACCAATATATAATGTAGAAAATTATTTGGAAAAGTGTGTACAGTCTGTACGAAAACAGACCTATAAAAATCTTGAAATTATACTGGTTGATGACGGAGCAACAGACAGTTGTGGACAGATATGTGACAGGCTTGCAACAGAAGATGAAAGACTAAAAGTTGTACATAAAGAAAACGGTGGACTTGCCTCAGCAAGAAACGCAGGTTATCAGGTGGCTAATGGAGAATACATCATGTACATTGATAGCGACGATTGCGTAAAAGAAGAAACAGTGAAAAGATGTGTTGGTGCAATAGAAAGAGATAAATCGGATGTTGTAATCTTTGGATATGAAAAAATGTCCGAAGATGAAAAGGTATTAGAAACTTGTAACTGGGGCAATAAAATATATAGCCATAATGAAATGACAGAGCATTTATATAGGGCTATTTGTGAAATGTCCTTTGGATATGCCTGGAATAAGTTATATCGCAAATCTGTTTTAGATAAGTCCGGGGTATTAGGTGATGCACAAGTTATTGACAGAGAAGACTTGGTGTACAATCTGGAATTGTTAAAATATTGGAATAAAATTACCTATATAGATTATGTTGGATATGAGTACTTACAAAGAAGTACAAGCTTGTTACATAATTCAAATTTGGCAAGATTGAATGGTGTGGAGTATTTTGTAGAAAGAGTACATAATATTGATGTTGGCAAGACACAGGGAAAGGTATTCAATATGGTTGTTTTGCACTATTTGGCTGACGCAATTATAAAAAACATCTTATGGAATAGAGAGTTAAGTGCAAAGGAGAAGAAGCAATTAATAAAAAATACAATTAATAGATGTCCGTATAAAAATGAACTGTATAAGGATAGAGATAATCCTAAACATTTAAGTCAACTATTTAAAAGTGTTAAAAGTGGTACAGTAGGATACTTTTATTGGTATGTGAGATTGGGCGATTTTAAAAGAAAATTGAAATGTAATAATATATAAGTAAGGAGCAAGTAGTAAGTGAATCGAGATAAAACCAGAAAACATAAGATAGTATTATTAATAGTATTAGGCATATTTTTTTCTCTGCTGGCATATATATATCCACCTGTTTTTGAAACTAACGATGATAGAACTATGAGGCAGATTATTTCCGGAA
>CAKSGI010000400.1 GCA_934454005.1 uncultured Eubacteriales bacterium
CATTATACTTTTCAACTAATAAACTGTTTTCTCTATCAATATTTGAATGACAATAGGGACACCTATTATTATTAATAATTTTTATATCCTTATTGTTTTTATAATTTAACTTCTTTAAACTTTTAATACTTTGTGCAATATCTAACTTTTCATTTTTCAACTCAATTATTTTTGATTTGATATTTGATAATGCTTGTGTATAATCATAATACTCTTTACTAATCAACTCTAATTCATCATTTAAAGTATCAATTTCAGTCGAATAATCCATCATCGATAATTTAGAATTAATTTTTTCAAGCACATTGTTATTTACATCTAGTTTTCCTTGAGTTAATACTTTTTCCTTATTTAATATAGATTTTTCTTTCTCTAAATCAAAATATTTATCATCAATTAAGCCCAAATGGTAAAACAATAAGTTCTTTTGATAATCAGAATATTCTTTCAAACCATTAAAAGAATCAAATTTGCTCCCTTGATAATAATCTTGATCAAGAAAATAAAGTATATAATTATATGCAGGTGAAGCAATTTCTATTTCATTATTTTTGTTCTTAAGTTTGACTGCAAAATTAAAATATTCTTTTAATTGTTTAGCTAGTTCATGTCTATTATTTGTATATACCAACAAATCATCGTTTTGATCAAACAACTTAAACAATCTTCCCGCCCTATAAATAATATATAACTTACCATCAATATAAAATTGAAGTATAAATACTTTCTCATCTGCATCAAATTTCTTTGAAAACTTACAATCTGCACCTAATGAGTGATATAGGCTTTTCATCAATGTAGATTTACCTTTTTTACTGCCATTTTCTTTATTAGATGAAATAATATTCACACCATCTACAAAATCTATTTTTTTCGCACGTTTCTCATGTATACTAAATATATACAAACGTTTAAATACTAATCTACTCATAACAAACACCACTCTCTATTTTTTTAATAATATAGATAAAAAACACATATTTAAAATTTTCATCATAAACATCCAATTTCACACCAAATATCTGGTTTAAATTATCGATAACTGTAATTATATCTCCATCTAATAAATCACCATTTAATTTGCATTTTTTAATTATTTCATTTTCTAAACACTTCAATGTTTTATCTGTATTCAAAGCTATTAACAATTCTTCTGTTTTTCTTTTATAAACTGTCTTTTTTCTTATGTTTGATATGTTTTCTTCTATCCATTTATGTACATCTTGAATTGAATCATCGGAATATTCTCTATATAATTTTAAGGTATTAATTAATTCTTCTTTTGTAAGACCCTTTTTTTGAATTAACTCATCATAATTGTTTATTTTTTCCTCGTAGCAAGCTTTTTTATTTATTTCATCAAACAACATACGATACAATGAATAGGGCTTTTTAGGTTCACAACTATATGCTTCATTAAAATATCTAACTAATTTTCCTATTATCTCATCTTGTGGATTGATTAAATTCAGTTCTGTATGCAAAAAATACAAATTTGAACAATCTATATTATTTTCGTTTAATTCATTAACCAATTTTTTATAATACACTGAACTTGGTGTGATAATCTGATTGAGCTTATATTCATTATTAGTATTTATAATCTTCTTATTATCGGAAAGAAAACGATTCGTAACTATAATACCTTTCAAACAAACATTACTTTCTATTAGCGGAATCATTAATTTCCCAATAATTGAATTACTATTGTCTTTACGCTTTAATAACTCTGTTAATGTAAAATTTTTTTGATTTTTATTAACTTTTACTTGATACAATTCTAATTCTGAATCATAATGTAGCTCAATATCACAAACATAATCAAAAACAACTGCTTTCCAATCTTCATCATCTAATTTATCAATTGCTTTTGATAACCCCCATAGTAATTCTTGTCTAAATCTATTTTTTGAAATACTACCAGCTAAATCATAAGTTAAATTCAAGTATTCATCTCTAACTTTCATAAAATATCACCTCTTTGAAATATAATCTTATAGTCAGATTATGTTCACTTTACTTCAAAATTATATTTCAAAAACAAAAAGAGTATGAAGCAAGTTTAATACTTTCTTCATACCATTTTATCTCCTACACCGGTATATGATTGAATAATCTTAACTACTTTATCACTTACATTTTCATCCACATAATCAAGTACTGGAATACCTAAATCATTGTTTTTATTCATTTCTACTACTTATATTAAAAAAAATTTATATAACTAATGCGAACAACTATTCGTTCTTCAAAAAGTTTTAAACGCTTAAAGTATTCTTTAG
>CAKSGI010000401.1 GCA_934454005.1 uncultured Eubacteriales bacterium
CCCTAATTACCCAGCCGGATAGGAACAGGACTGCTCTCATAAATATAATGCTTTTCTTCATAATGTTTCTCATTCTTTAACTATTTCCTCCAAATACTCTTAACCTTTTTGTTGCACAACTTATTTATTAAGATGTTTTTTCAATAAAAAAGTTTCCGAATTTGCAAATTAAGTATTAAAAGTTTTTTGATATTATCTTACCATGATTTTTCAAAAAAAGGAAATTGTCATCACACATAAAAACTATTTTTCGTTTTCAGAAATTAATAAATAAGTCAACAAATTGAGTCTTGAGATAATTTCAGTGTAACTTTCAAGTGCGATTTGAATATTATTTTGGGCTGAATCCTTTGTAACTTCAATATTTTTAAGAATTTCCTGTTTAAGATTTTGTGAAATCATAATCCCTCCTAATTAGTAAATTACAACCGTATAATAAACGAAATTTAATAATATTTCAACAAAAAGAAGAGATATTATTAATATTTGTTTCAAAGAATGTCAGTGTGGCTGATTTTAATAGTTGTCAATATGGTTGATAATAATTTTTATGGATAATGAATATCTAAAAAAATTTGCAGAACACTTGAAAAAGATTAGAAAGGAAAAACACATCAAACAGGACGATTTCCTTGATGTGAACGGGATTTCTCGCTCAACTATCGCTATGGTCGAAACTGCTAAAACAGATATTACATTGTCAAAACTAAAAATTATTGCAGATGTCTTAGGAGTTAATTTAAGAGATTTGTTGGATTTCGATTAAAAATGTAACAGCTTTTATTGTTTTGTTCATAAAAAAGGTTGGGTATACTTGCCCAACTCTTTTTAACATTTAATCTTTATTTGCATCAAATAACTTATCAAAATAGATATTAAGTACTTTCATAATCGCAACTATTGTCGTAAGTCAAGTAGGATTTTATTTCCCGGTTGAGCCAAATCCGCCTTCGCCACGAGATGTTTCTGAAAGTTCTACTGCAACTTTAATCTCTGCCTGTTCTACTCGTGCAATTACCATTTGCGCAATTCTTTCGTCAGGTTGGATTGTGTAAGCTTCATTCGAAACATTTACGATAGGCACACAAACTTCCCCTCTGTAATCTTCGTCAATTGTGCCGATACAGTTTATTAGTGTAATTCCGTGCTTGATAGATAGTCCGGAACGCGGTCTGACTTGAGCTTCGTAGCCGTGTTCAAGTTCAATTTTCAAACCTGTCGGGATAAGTTTTCTTTCTAGCGGTTGCAATGTAATCGGTTCTGAAATTGCTGCGCACAAATCCATTCCGGCAGCCCCTTCTGTCTTATATTCCGGCAAAAACTTGTTATGTGGCAATCTTTCAATTTTTAGTATTGTCATTATAATTCCTTTCTTTTTTTATTACTCAAATTCTATCACAACGATTTCAGGAGTGCAATTAAATCGTATTGGTAAAATGCTTGTGCCGAGACCTTTTGTAGTATATATTTTTCTGTTGTGATCAAGCAAAAATCCGTTTGCATATTTTTTACCATAAGCTGATGGCACTATAATCGCTTCATTGAGCCTTATTTGTCCGCCATGAAGATGTCCGGCAAGGGTTAGATTAACTGTTTCCGGAACTTTTGGCATAACATCAGGCGTGTGAGTCAAAAGAATTACAGGTTTCTGAATTCCTGCAAGGGCTTTTTCAACATCGGCAGTACCTGTTTGAGGGTCATCAACTCCGGCTATACAGAATTTTTCCAAGCAAATATTGTTGTTGAATAAAACCTTTATATTATTTTTCTCTAACTCAGAAATAACTTCCTCTTTACCTTGCCAGCCGTCGTGATTACCGACAATTGCAAAAGTTCCGTATTTTGAATTTAAATTAGTCAATTCAAACGCGATTTTGTCAATCGGAAGAGATTGTCCTTTTTTGTGACCGCTTACATAATCCCCACCGAGCAAGATTATGTCTGGGTTTTGTTCGTTAATCTTTTTTATAATTCGTTTAAGTCGAAGAGTTTCGAGAGGTTTTATATGGAAATCTGATGCAAAAACAAGTTTCAAGCCATTCAAGCTTTTGTCTTGTATAGTCAAATGTTTTACTGTCAAAATATTTGGTTCCACAAAAACCGACCAGATCAAAATTAACAATAAAAAAAGAATAATATACTTCATAGGTTGATTGTACTACAAATAAGTTGAAATAGTGTATGAAAGTTGATAGGACGATAAGGTCTTATAAAAGTGAATAAAATAATAAATAGGTGAATAAGTTTGTTACATAGAGTAGTATACCTCGACGTCAATAT
>CAKSGI010000402.1 GCA_934454005.1 uncultured Eubacteriales bacterium
ATCAACTATTTCCCATACCAAATGATGTAATCCCTTTAAATCAGTTGTACCAATGTACATACCAGGACGTTTTCTTACTGCTTCAAGTCCATCTAATACTTGTATTGCCGAAGAATCATATACATTTTTTTCTTCCATTATATTCACCCTCATCCTTAATTTTGCCATTTTCTATTCTGAAAATTTTTGCATTATTTAATAATTTCTTACTTATACCAACCATATCATTAGCGGTTATAATTACTTGAATATTCTTATTTATGAATTCAATCAAATGGTTTTTTTTATTTTTATCTAGCTCACTAAAGATATCATCAAGTAATAATACTGGTTTAGTTCCAGTTTTTTCTTCGAATATTGGTATTTCTGACAATTTAAAAGCTATCATTGCCATTTTTTGTTGACCTTGAGACCCAAACGTTTTAGCATCATTATCATTAATAACAAAACTAAAGTCATCTCTATGTGGTCCATATAAGGTCATTCCTGAAGTGATTTCCTTATTTTGATTATTTTTATACTTGTCTTTCAATTGACTTTTGAAATCACCTTTTTCAACATCAATATTGGTTTCATATATTATTTTTAAACTATCAGATTTAGTTAAATCCTTATATATAGTGGAAATGTTATCATTGATTCTATTGATAAAATTAATTCTTTCTTCATAAATATATACAGCTCTATCAATTAAATTATCAGTTAAAACTTCTAAATATCTATAATCACTAATGCCATTAGTATATATTAATTTCAAATAATCATTACGCATTTTTAAAAGCTTATTATATTCATTGTAATTTTTTATGTATTGCTGATTCAATTGACTTATTTCTATATTTAATAAATCCCTTCTTAAAGAAGGAGTCCCTTTAATAGTTTCCACATCTTCTGGGGAAAACAAAATAACATTAAAATTACTAATATAATCAGAAATTTTTTTGATATTAGTATCATTTATAAAAACTTTTTTATCGTTGTTAGATGCTAAAATAGATAAATTTTTAAAATATTTACCTACTTTTATATCGCCAGTTATTTTGTAACTATCACTACCTTTTCTTTTTAAAACATCATCATAATTAGTTCTGTATGACTTGGTAAGTGCTAAAACATATATACTTTCTAATATATTACTTTTTCCTTGGGCGTTATTACCTAAAAAAATATTAACTTGATTATTTAATTTAACATTACATTTTTTATAATTTCTAAAATTAACTAAACTGATTTTAGTTAAAATCATTTAAATCCACCAAAAACGCCCATATAAACACCTTTACCCATTTCATAATCCACTATACATACACATACATTATACCATGTTTTTAATAAAAGAAAAAGAAAAAAAGGGTTTTTCCCCTTTATTTTTGCTTAATTCTTTTGCTAATCATCGAATCCAACATACTTGCTCTTAATAATTGATTTTCAAATGATAATTTTGATATTTTAAATTCTTCTACAACACCATTAGTAAACGTTACTTTAGTACCATTCAAAGTCTTATTTCTTTGCTTTACATGGTTATGATTTATCCAGCAACATTGATCAGACGTTGCAGATGTAGTTGGAAAAAATATTAATTTTTCTGATTCTTCTATTAATAATGGTAATTTATAACTAAAATTTAATATTTTTTTAGCTGCTGTTATCCTTCCGTCATACGTACTACCATAGTATTCACAGTTTTCTTCCATAATACTAAAAGTTGGTTGCTCTATTACATAATCATTTGATACTTCTATTATCCTCGTTTTATTTTCATCTTCAGGTATTATTGCTATTGTTTCTTCATTGATTTCATACTTCATAAAAAAAATCCCCCATTTCATAATTTGTAATTTAAATTACGGGGGATATTATAATGTACTTTTTTGTCGAAATTTGTCGTTTTATGTCGAACTATGCTTTTTTTTAATATGTTCTTATTGGTAGTACTAATTGTTCAAGAGTTTTATCTTCTTTTCCTCTTATTATTATAGGCTTAATCTCACCAAAGAATGATAATTCAGCATCACTATCTTCAAATGATCTTAATGCTTCCATCATATATTTAGCACTGAAAGATATTTTTATTTCTTCGCCATTAAGATTTTGAATTTTCATTTTTTCTTCTACTCTACCAATCTCAACAGATGAAGATTTAACTAATAAAGTATCATCTTTTATTTCAAATGTAACTATATTTTTTTCTTTATCAGAAGTTAAAATGCTTGCTCTATCTATAACATTGTAAAGTTCATTTAAATTTGCCACTATTGTTAGTATTGAATC
>CAKSGI010000403.1 GCA_934454005.1 uncultured Eubacteriales bacterium
CGAATGCCCTCTTTGAACTTTATGCTCCTTGTAAATTACCATATTATCTCTAAGATAGTCAAATCCCAACTCATTATTAGTTCCATATGTAATATCACAACTATAAGCTTTTTTTCTTTTATCATTATCTAAATCATGAACAATAAGTCCAACGCTTAATCCCAAAAACTTATAAAGTTTACCCATCCATTCTGAGTCACGTCTTGCTAAATAGTCATTAACTGTTACGATATGAACACCTTTTCCTGTAAGTGCATTTAAATACGCAGGTAAAGTCGCAACTAATGTTTTTCCTTCACCTGTTTTCATTTCACTAATTCTACCTTGATGTAAAACAATACCACCAACTATTTGCACAGGAAAATGTTTCATTTCTAACACTCTACTTGACGCTTCTCTACAAACAGCAAAAGCATCTGGTAAAATATCATCTAAAGTTTCACCATTTTTTAATCTTTCTTTTAAAATATCTGTTTGAGAAGCCAATTCCTCATTATCCATTTTTTGATACTTATCTTCTAACTCAAGAACTGAATCTACAATAGGTTGTATCCTCTTTAACTCTCTTTTACTATAATTCCCAAAAAGTGATTTTAAAATGTTCATACGGCACCTCTTTTTATAATCTATAATTTATTTATATTATATCATATTTTTATAAATAAAAACATACTTTTATTTAATATAAATATTCAACACTTAAAATTTTGTATTAACATTAGAAATACTACAAAAAATCCAAATACTAAATTAAGAAGCTGTCAGGGTTGACAGCTTCTTAAATAATATATTCAACTTTTTTATTACCATTGATTTGCAATACAGGAAGGTATCCTAAAATTATCTGGATTATATCTCCATGTATGACGTTCATAGTTTCCATTAAAGAATATACGCATCTCGTCCATTCTCCTAAATAATAGCCCTAATATATGATTACCACCTGAATGATGATATCTAAGTATTTCATAAGAAAAGCCATCACGATCTACATTTGACAAATCTCTACCTTTTGCTTTAGATATATAATCATTAAGTTCTTTATCTTTGCTCATCCACCCTGATCCTAAATTATAAGTAAAGCTTACAAGTGAATCAAAATGTCTTTGATTATATTTTACACCTTTTCCACATAAAAATTTATTTACACTAGATGCATATGACCCCGCATTAACACTTCTTAAAAGCATAGCATACGCTTCTTTTTGTGTAATATTATTATAAAAAGTTTCTCCAGGAGCTATAGTTTTTCCATATCCCAGTGTAAGTATACCTCCTGCAAGTTGATCTTCGTATACATGTCCAACATATCCTTCACATTGTGCAATAAAATTAATCCCTTTATCACTAACACGTCTATTTTCTACTTTAGATGTAGTCGCCGATGAAGTATTTACAAACATACTTGTATCTGCATCAGAACAAGTTGACCAAGAACCGGATTTTCTAGAATAAGCTTTTACTCCAAATTCTCCTGCCTTATTAGCAATCGTACTTGCTGTCCAAACATATGTATTTCCATCAGATTCTTTACTAGTTGCCATTATTTCTTTTCCGGCTACAACAAATTTAACTGCATCTCTGCTTTTATCTGTTATAGCTATAAGATTAACTTTAGAGTTCAATGAAGCATTATTAGGAGATGTATAAGCAAATCTTATTGGCTCAAATGGTAAAACATTTATTGTAAATGACCTTAATACGCTACCATTTTCATCATACGCTGTTATTCTAGCTGTCCCAGGCGCAACTGCATATACTAATCCATTAGAAACAGTTGCTACATTTGAATTGTTTGTGGAAAAATATATTGGTTTTCCAGATGAATTTGTTGATGCCTTTAAACAATAAGTCTTACCAGCAGAAACTGATACTCCATCATAAGAACGTTTGTTGTTTATTGTAAATTTAGTGTTTTCTCTTTTTATATTTCCACTACTATCCATTATATCTGACCAAATCTCATAGTCACCTTCCGTACTCGGTTTCCATTTTACTGAATTTGATCCTGTAAAGCCTCTTATTACTCCCCACTCTTTCCAATTATTTTTCATCCACACAAATTTATACTGTGCACCTTTTATATTCCCTGTTGACTTTGCTGCCAAAACTATTTCTGTATCTGTTCCCTGCGGTGAAGTTTTATTTATTGTTATCCCTGCGTGTTCCCATTTATTGCTTATTGTAAATTTAGTTTTTTCTCTTTTTATATTTCCACTACTATCCATTATATCTGACCAAATCTCATAGTCACCTTCCGTACTCGGTTTCCA
>CAKSGI010000404.1 GCA_934454005.1 uncultured Eubacteriales bacterium
AGACTATTATTATCAATCATTATGTTTTTCTCTGTTGTCAGTGTTTTTGCTCAGACAGAAGAATCAAATAAATATTTTAACCAAGGAATGGAATTGTATAATCAAGGAAAATATACAGAGGCAATTCCATGCTTTGAAAAAAGTGACTCTATAGATAAAAGAACACTAGACTCTACAAGTAATCGTAGTGATTACTCTGTTATGTGGTTGGCATCATGTTATTATCATCTTGCAGAATTTGACAAAGCCAAAGAAATTGATAGTACAAATAGTTTTGTTTATCCTATTGATAGGAATAAGACAGTGCTTTCTGACAAATATTCGTTAGAAGGAAATGAATTGGTTGAGAAAAAGAAAATAGAAAAAGCGCTTGAATGTTATTACAAATGTGCTAATCTTGAAAAAGAAAATCTTGGAGAAAAAAGTGTTTCATATGCGAATACACTAGCTGACATATATTTATGCAAAGTGAATAACAGTCTTAATGAGGGTTTGGATACTCTTTATTATAAGATAAGTAATATTTATAAAACAAAATTAGGACAGTATAGTCATCCTTATTGTTTGATAAATGTTATGGAGGCATATAGATTACTGTGGAATTGTAGCCTTACGGACTCTACAAATATAAAAAATACATTATCAAAATTCATAGAATCATATAAGATTGCTTGTAAAATTCGTAAGAATCATTCAGATATTTCAGATGTTTTGTGTGGTAGATTGTCGTATGTTATTGCGTATTTGTATACCAAACTAGCAGAAAGTTCAGAAAGAACTAATGAGGGGAATCTTTATGCTTCTCTTGCAAGTGCCTACCATTATTATAGTAAAATTGCAGGTAAGGACTTAGAGGATTATAAAAAAATAATGCCTGTTAAATATGGTTATGACAGTTCGTCTTGTTATGAAATATTAAGTGGAAAACAAAATATAAATTTTGATTTGTATAAACACCTTTTAGAGTATAGTTTAATAGATTTAAATTCATCTGCTATTGCATTAGTTGTAGAGAACCTATCAAAAGTTGTTCCTGATAGCATAATCTATGCTTATGCAATGGAAAAATTACGCAATAAAGATTGTCTTGATGCAGCCCAACTCGTTGATATTTGCCGTCGGAGTTCTTTTGACAAAACGGAATCTATAGAATATGACTTTTACAGCACTAGTTACGCACTTTTACAATATATGGTAATTGGTGAAACATACCATGTTCGAGACTTATGTATGAATGTTGATTCTTTTAAAAAGCAAAAAGATTATGAGACAAATCATGATTTGGAGAAAAATAGTTTGGCTTGGCATGAGGCACAATTTGGAAAAAATAGTCGTCATTACACAAAACACCTTTTAAAGCAAAGCGTTAAAGAATTATTTGAAAATAACAATTTCAATACAGCTTTAGAATATGCGCAAGAATGTTTAAATATCTGTCAAGATATGCCTTATGCTGACAGTTTACATATAGCATTTGCGTATAAAAGTATTGGTATCTGTTATACTTATATGGGCAAAGAATATAAGGCAAAAGCAGAACACGCATTAAGAAAATCATTTGAAATTCTTTACCGAAACTTAAAATACAATAAATTTGATTTACCTCGTTTAGAAGCGATGGAATGCGAAAATAGATTTGTGAATGATAGTAAATCTTTTTATTTAAGAGATGAGTATGATGGGACTAAGGTCGAAGATTTTCTGAATCTTACTATATTTTTGAATACTATATATAGGTCAACTAAAAATATAAAAGCGTTGGCTTATACGACGCAACGTGCGATAAATATTTTAGAAAGAACATACAATAATAAAGGGGAATATCCTGAGTTGTATCAAGATATGTGTGTTGTATGTTATTGTGATACAAGTCAATTATATACAGACAAATACTTACCTAAATTTGACAGTATTGCAATTAACAACATTGTTAAATATTTTAGAAATCAACCTGCAAAACAGAGAAATAAATACTATTTGAAAAATTCTACTAAGAGATATTTTTCAAACTGTTTGGATATATATTACAAAATAGATAGTCCAAATATCTATTACCAATATTGGTTCGAAAACAATTTGCTAACAATGTGTTATGAGAAACCATCCAATATTACTGTTGGAGAGGCCTATAATGCAGCATTGTTTAGCAAAGGCATTTTACTAAATACCGAAATCGAAATGCGAAAACTTATCGCTGAAAGTCAAGATAATACTCTAATAGATAATTATCAAAAGTTACAAAACGACTATCTACGATTAGAAAAAGCGAACAT
>CAKSGI010000405.1 GCA_934454005.1 uncultured Eubacteriales bacterium
GCTCACAACCTATTAATTTTATAGTTTCGTTCTCCCCTACAACCCCTCTATTTTAGAGAACCAATAAATCAACGACTAAAAAATAGAATAAAATATTGGTTTATTTTGCACTTTTAATTATATCGAAAGCCTGTTTTTCAGAAATAATTGTTCCTTCACTAGACATTTTATACCCCATGGTACTAGACTTTTTTACCCAAGTTTTATCTCTATTATTGTAAACTTCGCCAATAATATGATATGATTGCTTATCAGGACCAAGAGGATAACGACAAACTATACTATTATTAATTTTTAAATATTGAAATAAATTATCTTTCATTATAAAACCTCCTTAATATCCCTCTCCATTTATATTATATCACAAAATTCAAAAAAGATTAATCATTTTTTGAATTTACTTCTTCTATTTTATCAATATCAGTAGGAATAGGAACTTCATTATATAGTTTTCTAATGGCTTTATATATATTTTCCATTATATTTTCACTAATTTGATCTAAATCTGTCTGAAATTCTCTAGTTATCTCATATAATAAATGAGAAATTTCTTTAGCTTTTAAAGATTCCTCAGTATGAAATTGTAGTTCAAAAACAAATTGTATCTTGATAGTTTTATTATCAAAATAATGTGAACTAATATCTTTATAATAGATTTCATTAAATCGATTTTTTAAATCCATTAGTTTATAATCATTATCTTTTAACTCTTGTAATATCTTAGAAACATTATCAGTAAAATTTTTTTCGTCTAAAACGATTGTGTATCTTAAATAATCTTTTAAATCCTCTACTTTTTCATCTAAATATGCAGAATTTTTTTTGTTTATAACTGTATCATCTTCTATATGAGATAATATTTTTCTTAACGCAGATTCTTCTGATTTAAATTTATTGTCTAATCCATACAATTTTCCATTATATTTATTAGCTAAACTAGTTAAAAATGGTGTTATAACTTTCTCAACTTTTTTTGCAAGTTTCAACTGAGTTTTGATTCTTTCTTTTATCCTAAACTTTTCATCATTTATATAACTAAAATATTATAAGCTTAAATTATTATGAAATCATTGATAATTTAAGCTTTTTTTGTGTTTTTTTAGCATATTTTGGATTGATTTTTTTGCTTTTTAGTTATATAATATAACTATATAGAAAGTGGTGGTTTTATGCTAAAAAATTCGTTGGTTTCTATACCTGTTGGAACTAAAACATATAAGCAAAACAATAATTATTATATATATCATGTAATTGAAGCAACTTATAGCAAAGATAAGAAATATACAACAGAAAAAAGAACGTGCATTGGAAAAAAATATGATGACAAAAGAATGTATCCAAATGATAATTACTTTAAATATTATTCTTCTCCAGAAGAATTTATTGAAGAATTACCAGAATTTTCAGATTGTATTAAGATTGGAACTATGACAGTTTTTGATACAATCATGAATGAACTAGGAATTTCAAATATGATTGATTTTATTACAAACGAGTATTCTAATTTATATAAAGATTTAGTGTATTATTATACTTTTGGATTAAATACAGTTACTCAATATTATAAATACTTTATTAGAGATCATTTTTGTTACTCAAAAAAGATTTATTCTGATAGTCAAATTTCAAGACTATTAACACAATTAACTGATGATAATATTTCCAATTTCTTGACAAGTTGGAATTCTAAGCAAGAAAAAGAAAATATATTAGTTGATTTTGATGGTAGTAATTTAAATTGCTCAAACGAAGAGTCAAATTTAAGTGAATATGGTCATGCAAAGGTTGATGAAGGATTACCTCAAATTAATCTATCATATGCAATTAATCATAAGAATGGATTACCATTATTTTATGAACTATATCCTGGATCAATCACAGATATGTCAGAAACAAAAATAATGATTGATAAGGCTAAAAACTATGGCTATAATGAAAAAAATGTAACTTTTATATTAGATAGGGGTATGTTTTCTAAAAATAGTTTGGATTATTTAGAATCAAAAGGGTTTAAATACATTATTATGGCTAAAATTAGTGTTGATATTATTAATAATTCAATTACAGCTAATATGAATAAGATTAAGAATCAATATTCCTGTTATATAGCTAGTCATAATTTATATGGTATGACATTAGAAAGAGATGTTTTTAAGGATAAAAAGCCAAAATATTTACATGTATATTATGATGATGAAAAAGCCGCAATAGAAAGAAAGGTTATTTCTCAAAACTTGGCATTTTATGAGGAGTCATTGAAAAAAGTATTAT
>CAKSGI010000406.1 GCA_934454005.1 uncultured Eubacteriales bacterium
CCATAATGGCAAATCCTTTTTTCCAACTATATTAACAGAATATTCACTATATGGTTCCCCGTTTTTATCTACGACACTTATTTGTATATCAGTGGAGTATTTTCCCGATTGACCACTATTTTCAATTCCCGCCATTGAAAAAGCCGATTCTACTCGACTAACCTTTTCAGCAGAGAACTTCATATTATTAGCTGTTAAAATCATACTTTCTCGCAAGTCAGAAAAGGTGCAATTAGTTGGCAAAGTCATTAGTGTTCTATACCAAAGTTTCATCATTTCGCTCATGCTCAATGGGGTTCCATTTCCCTTATTTGTAGTCATAATATAAGCTACGTGTGAAATTATTGTCGAGCAATGATGAACCTCATTTTTTTCAATTACAAATCTCAGCCAAAATGGTCGAGTTTCTTCACCTACTTTTGATGGGTTATCTGTATCTTTAGGATTCGATAAACTTCTACTATGTTTATATCCAAATTCCTCTCCAGCATGATGTACCCAATCACAACTTCCATCTAAATTTCCGTCATTATAGTCTTCAAGGATTTCACCAAACAAATCCGAGTACGCCTCCATTATAGCACCTGATTCACCAGCATACAGCATTCCACTTATAGTCCTTTCAACACTGTGCATATATTCATGTGCAACCAGTTCTGTTGACAACTCATTGTCAGTTCCAAATGCTAACATAGCTGCTGGATTGTACTGAGCAATTCCACTAGAATATGCCCCCTCAGTATTATTTGCTACTAATGACATACTGCCATTATTATTGTTAAAACCTCTTCGACCAAATTTTTCAAAGAAAAAATCATAAGTTTTTTGAGCCTCGATCATTAAGATGACTGCATCGATGTTGGTAAAATTCGCCGAATCGCTTTCAACTGGCTTGAGTTTTGTATCCTGCCCATAAATATCAACAACATAGTGTGCATGCTCATCAATGACTTTTCCGGCACTATCAATTACTTTCAAATCCCCTTGTTTCAAACTACCATTATCCTCTTCTACCGTAACCGTATTCCCATTTTTATCAGTCCATTTTGACTGATTCCACTGATATCAGTTCCTGTTCCAGTAACCGTTTGAGTCATATTAGCAGAAAAACATGCCACTATACTTCTTTGATTAACATCTAAAAACACTTCGTACAATTCATTACCAAACATTGCGTAGAATTTATAAGCATAGATATACAAATCATTAGAAAAGGAATATATTGTTTGCGTATAATTATTAAATACTGATATGTCATCCGACTTATATGTTTTCTTTAAATAATCTCTGATTATTAACTTTGCATCGTCAAGAGGTATTGTTTTTGAAATATCAATTTCACCAATATTTATACCATTAGTAACCAAACTTTGAGTGTTACCTAAATCATCTGACGCAACAATAAATGTTCTTCCATAAACTGGAATACCTTCATAATTTTGTTGCAATCTATAATAAGTGACTCCGTCAACGGTGTTTATATTTGCAACTGACAACTCCTTTCCTGCTGAACCCAATCCGCAATTTTCGGCTGCTTCTTGTGCTGCTGCGATTGCCGAGTCACTATCAATCACCTTTATATCTGTAAATTTTCCCTCAAACTGAATACGCCCACTATTTACATCCGGAATCCTTTTTATACCTGTCTTATCCATAATCAGCGAGATAACAGGTACATCAACAATGTCAAAATACACAAGAACGCTAGCGCCTATACCTAGTACCATTGCCAAAAGCAATAGGATCAACACGCATTTTCCAAAAAATCTTCTGATTTTCTTCCCTGTCGACCAATTTGCGCGTTTTTCTCTTTTCTTCGCTTTTTTTGCTTCTTTTTTATCTTTTTTGTACTGTTTTTTTATTTCCTTTTTACTTAATGGTGCTTCTCTACTTTCAGTCGACTCAGCGGGCTTCGAATCATAACCATTACCATTATCTTCTACCGCCGATACCTGAACTTCTTCCGTATTTTTTCCCTTATCAGAAGAATGGTGAAGTGTCTTTTCATCATCCACTGCAGTATTGCTTGTAGACAACTGCTCCTTATTGCAATTAGGACATAATCCAGTTGTTTCGTCTAATTTTGAACCACATTTTCCACAAAACTTTGCCATTCCTAAGCGGTTCCTCCTTTATCTTGAATATAAAAAGAGCAACTGACTCACTATGCTGTCAGTTGCTCCACATTAATTAGTCTATGTATTTACTGACTTTCTTATCAATAAACGGAATAACAATTGTACCCTGGCTTAATGCCTTCACTCCTAATCC
>CAKSGI010000407.1 GCA_934454005.1 uncultured Eubacteriales bacterium
TATATTAAAAATATGTTTCTCGGAGATATCAGTGAAGCAATCTACGATAATGCAGTTTTTGCTGCAAAGTTAAAGATATACTTTACGTCATCATAAAAGCACTTTTAACAATGTCATAGGTGTACGGTATCTCTGTTGGATCAGCTCCAACAACAAATATTTTTATGTCTTTTTCCATAAAAGACACCCGGTTAAAATTGACATCACAATTTACACCATAATCATAAACATAATAGTCATATCCCAGACGCAGTACGTCCTGTATCTTATTCACATTATAAAAATGATCAATGCCGGAATATGTAATGCGGCCAATCTCATTATCCTGATCCTCAATATTAAACCATTCCAGCATGTTGCTGACATATTTTGTACTGTTCATCTGTATATAACAAGCCTTGTATCCTTTCAGTTGCAGATACCGGATGATCTGCATGGCATGTGTGGTTGTTCCTATCCTGTTACATGCCCCAGCCACGCCGATCAGCTTGATATTGAGGTTCTTTTTTTCTTCTTCAAGGTTCTCCTCTCTCTGGATTACCTTAAATTCCTCAATCCCATTTGCATCATAATATCCATTGATGCATTTCTCCAACTGGTCTTTCATTGCAGAAAGTGTCTGCGCCGTAACAAAATATGTGATTCCTTTATCATATAAGGCCATGATCATAGCAGATTCCAACATATAGCCCGGTGCAAATATGATCGCTTTTGAATTGTTTGCCCTGCATATCCTGATGATCTGGTCTGCGATCATATCTGCTTCATCAATATAGGTATCCACATCAAATATCGTATAGTCCTGTTTTCCATGCCGGAGGATATCATTGGTCTGGTCTGCAATATGTGGGAAAGTTCCCACATATGCAAAATCAAGACCATTTTTTCCTGCAAATTCTTCTGAAAAATATCCTCTTTCCTGATTTCCCACAAATATCATTTAGATTCACGTCCTTCAGTTTTATTTTTATCTGTATGCTCCTTTTTATCCCTGAGCAAAGCTTCCCGGAGTTTTTCCTTTGTATCTTCGTCTAACACTGTCACTTCATTCATCATATTCCAAATCCATTTCCATCTGTTTGTTTCTGTCAACTGTTGCTGCGGCAAGTTTTGCCTTTGCTTCCTCCCTTGCCTGTTCCATAAATGATTTCTGTTTTTCCGGCTCTATTGGAGTATTCAGCTCTTTTTCCAGCTTAATATCTGCAAAACTCCTGCCATGCTTAAACGCTTCTTTAAGTTCCTCATTCCAGTCTTTGTAGTCCGGTATCCAATCATGTTCATCCAAGTCAATACCTTCCTTGGCAATAAGCTCCTTGATCGTTTGTGCATTCTCTATGCCACCTTTATCATTATCCAGGGCGAGATTGACTTCCTTCGTCACATCATCGTGCAAATGATTCATCAGCGATTCGAACTTTGCAGCTCCGGCAAGCGGAAGGTAATCATAAGATTTATAATCAATTCCTTTTGCCTTTAATATGCTCATGATCGACATGGCATCTATAACGCTTTCTGTTACGATCAGTTTTTCTGATCCATTATTTATATAAAAACCCTGTTCATAGTCACTGTTTTTCACGTCTGCCACAAAGCGTTTTTCTGTGCTCGTACCTCTTTTGCAAGCAAATACTGGCTGCTTGTCCTTGTTATAAGATACAAACACACAATTTCCCATCTGATCCTGATAAAGCATTTTTTGATTCACAAAATCCTGTACAACATCCTGATCTATGTATCTTGTTTTTATAAGGTAGGCATATGCCCGTCTCATGTCCGAACCTCTTGGCGGCAATTCAAATTCCCCTTTTTCTTTTACTGACGTTCTGGATGGAGCTGCCACATGCTCCATCCCTTTCACTCTCCCTGAAAAGTCAACCATGATCTCCCTCATGGTACGTCCGCTGAAATGCTTTGCAAAATCGATCACAGATCCTCCATATGCAGTTTTTCCATAACCACCACCAATAGAATTTCTCCAAAAACAGTTCCGCTCCGGATCAATCATCACTGAATCGTGTTCTTTAAGTGTGAAATATTTTCCACGCCTCACAAGTGTAAAACCTAATTCTGAAGCGTAATCTACAATGCGTATGTTATCAACAATCTGCTGATGGACGACTTCATCGTTGTGTCTGTAAAAATCCCTCTGGTTATCCGATATAAATTTGCTTATTGCCTCAAAAGATATTCCGTCCGGCATCGCAATATTTAATGCCTGTGATATCTGCTGTGCATATTCAAGCTGTTTTTTTGTAGCGTTACCCATA
>CAKSGI010000408.1 GCA_934454005.1 uncultured Eubacteriales bacterium
CTTTGACTTTGAAACAATTGAATGGCTTAAAGACAAAGTGGAAAATGTTGACGAAAATTCTATTGATTTTAAAAATATTGATGAATTAACGGAAGAACAATTACTAGAAATCGAAAATTATTTATAAAAAAATGACCTAGTCCTTTAATAGACTAGGTCATCTTCTTTTTTATTATCTAAATCTTCATCATAATCATAATACTCAATATCTTCATAATCAATAATTGTTTCTTTAGGTTCAGGTAATTCTTTTTGTTTGCTTTCTAATAGTTTTGTATTTTGAACTTCTATTAATTGAACTATGTTCTCAAGTCTATTTTGATACATATGTGAGTAGGTATTAAGTGTTTCATCAATTTTAGAATGTCCTAAGTATTTAGCGACTAATGTTATATTAGCACCACTATCAATTAGTAATGATGCACAACTATGTATAAAATCATGAACTCTAATATCTTTAACTCCAGCTTTAAAAGCATTTTTAGTTTTTCTATCTCTTAATGTAGTTTCAGGTAATGGATCAATATTACCAAATACATACCAGTTATCATTAAAATTATAGTAAGAACTACAATTATCATATAGATCTTTATAGTATTCTAATAAGAAATTAGGAATAGGTATAGTTCTATAACTAGACATTGTTTTAGGACTAGATACTGTATATGGTTTACCAGTTATAGGATCTGGTGTTTTAGTTATATTTTTATTAACTGATAAACAACTTTTCCTAAAATTAATATTAATCCTCTAAGTCCACCATTTCTAAGTCCACAATAGAATAGTGTCTGAAATGCACATATAAATTTGACATCATTTTCAACAGATAAGAATTTTTGAAATTCTTCTGGTGTATAAAATGACATTTCTTTTTTTCTTTCATTTGGATTAGTAAAATTAGTCATTTTATTATAAACTTTAACAAAGTTTAAATCATACCATTTAGTTCCAAAATTCATAACTGTTTTTAAATATTTATAAACACCATTTTTATATCTAGTTGATATTTTCTTTTCATTCATGGATTGTCTCCATAATTCAAAATGTCTTATATTAAATGATTCAACTTTAATATTAAATAAAGGTTCAAGATAAGGTATCATATTTCTATAATTATAGAGCGTAGTAGATTTAACTTTATCTTGTTGATATTTATAATGTTCATCAATTAATTGTTTAAATGTTAAATCAGTAAATTCAGTCATATTTTTAATATTAACTTTATATTCTGCTTCATGATCTTTAGCTTCTCTTCTAGTAGCAAACTTTTTAGAGTGATATCTTCTAGGTCTACCTAAGTAATCTCTATAGGTTATATCTACTACCCAAGTTCTACCATCTTTAGTAGCGTATTTACTTTTAACTTGTCTTATAGCCATATATCTTCTCCTTTCTTATTAGCTTCATCAAATTCTCTTTGTGCTTCTTCATCCATTTCACGAGCTCTTTTACCAGCCATAACAGATTCTGCAAATGATACATAATTGTGTATATATGGCATTGGTCTTCTTTTCGTAATAATATCTAAAGCACGAGTTACTTTACTAAAAGCATTTTTATAATATTTAAGTTCTTCATCTTTATTAGATAATTCTTTAGATTGTTCGTGTCTTATCTTTTCACTTTTAATAAGTTTTCTATTATTCTTATAAAAATCATTTTCTATAGATAGGGAAGTGATTTTATCATCTTTATCTTTTGATTCATATGTTTTTATTGTATTTAATCTTGTAAGATTATCAAAATCATCCATAAGTTTTTCTACTTCTTTTTTACTATATCCAATGATTTTTTTCTTTAAATCTGAATTGATGTCTTTTAAAGATGTTTCTAATACGTTTTTAGCTTCATTTATTTTATCTTTATAATTATTCAAATCTTTACTTAATTTTTTTTCTTCAGCCTTTAATTCATTAATATGATACTCTAATTTAGTTTGATGATATTTATTAGAACCAATTTCACCTCTATCTAAATTAAAACCTTTACTTGTTATATATTTGTTGAATCTATCTTGTAGTTTTGAAAAAGAATTTCTCCCACCTAAATCTTTCCAAAATTGATCGTTATTTAAAAATTTACCTTTAACTGTTTCATATACCATCTCACCATTTTGGTCGCTGAGTAGAATAGGTACTTCCTTATCTTTTCCATTTCTATCTTTTTTTGTCTCTTTTATCAAATTACCATCTTTATCTCTTTGATAACATTTTCTTTTTACTTCGTTTACTACTGGTAAAAAGTAAGCTTGTAGGTGAGCAGTATCT
>CAKSGI010000409.1 GCA_934454005.1 uncultured Eubacteriales bacterium
CAATAAGGCACTGTGCCACAAATCCCGGTATATAAACTTTGTGCTCACTGGTATCAGTCTTTGGTGTTTTCAGCACCCTGACCGTCTTATTATTCTACCTTTGTGAGGGGAAGATCAGAATGACTTCTTTTGAATCCAGCTCCTCAACAGCTTCCATTGATACACGCTCCACCTGTTTGTTAATAAAGACATACATGAATCTTTCTTATTTCACCTGTGTGAGGGTCCACAAGAAGTTCCGGTTGGTCACCAACCCAGTCGATATACAGCTTCTCACCGGGGATACGTTCCACGGCCATGGCAACTTTGTCACCACCATAATTCTTTTCTATGAATCGATTAAAGTATTCATAGAACTGTGAACTTTGGTATCCATTTGGATGTTCGCTTTTGTAATCAAGCCAGCAGTAAAACATATTTACCCGGCTGCCTTTGGTCATCATCCTCTCATAGTAGAGTTCAAAATCCGGCATAGGAATATCATTTTTCCCAATGTTTTTAGGAGGATAGATAAGTTCCTCTATCTGTGAAGGTTCCAGTTTCAGAAAATCCTTCCAGGGCAAACCGGATTCTTTGTACCGATTCATGATTAGGTCTATGCCACTGTTACCAATACCATAGCGTTGACGTATTACCGGATATGAAACCTTATCGTTTCGAAGGCTGATAACGCCAACAATTGTGTTGTAGTCATGCATAGTCATAGCTCCTTTCGTAATGAATTTTTTAACTACGAAAATAACTATAACATATATTAAAACCTTTCCTGTTTGGAGCGGAATGACTTCCCGAACGGGCGGAAAAGACCATCCCGTTTCAAGCGGAATTAGATTCCCGATGGAGCGGAATATGCAGCCAACCCAACACTGCTCTGATTGCTTACCTCCAGGAATGGAAACGCAATGGCAATAAGCTCATTCTCTGGACCTGCCGCGCCGGGGAAGCCCTGTCAAAAGCTGTCGAATGGTGCCGGGAACAGAATCTTGAATTTGATGCAGTTAATGACAATCTTCCGGAAATCATCGAATTCTATGGACACAACAGCCGGAAGATTTCCTGTGATTACTATATTGATGACAGGATGCTGCTTCCGGAATGTGCAAAGGCATAGGACCTAATGGTTCTATGCCTTTACTTATCTTGTTTTAAATTCTTGTTTTAAATTCTTGTTTTATTCTTTTTTTATTTTCATTTTAAACAAGAAAAATGCCCTGTTTTAAAGATTTTGTCTCTATAGTACATTTTTTCTTGTGTAAATTCTTGTTTAAATCTTATTTTTATTGTATAACTTTATTTACTAGAATCCAAGACGATTTCTGCTGATTTTTAGAACTGGTAGTTATAATTCCCTTTTTACGCATAGATGATAATAAATTTCTCACTTTATCCTCTTTTTGCTTATCTTCCATAATTTCTGGAAGTTTATCCCATAATAATGTTCGTATATCCTTTTTCTTCGCACTTCCATACTGCTCTAAATATTTTACTATTAAATCCTTATAATATTGATCATCAAAAGCTTTGTTCTTCACATATCGATCCTTTTCTCCAATTGTTTCTGATATTGTGGCTGATAAAAATATATTAGGAGCTTTTCCCTCTATCACTTTTAATTTTCTTAAGTATTTCACTGCAGATTTGTCTATTTTAATGCCCTTTTGAACACAATCAATTAAAAATACTGTTTCTAAATCAAAATCTGGATTTTTGAACAATATTTGTGAATAATTTTCATCAAGAATTCGTCCGTATATACACACTTTTACTTGTTGCCTATCTGACAGATCATAATCTGGTAATGGAAAATATCTCTCTTTCTGTATTCTAAATACTCTTCTTATTCCTGTCGACTGAGAATCAATCATATTTAATTTAACCATTGTTTCTGCTAATAACTGATTACGATAAAACGGAGGATTATATCCTGGATTTAATACTGGTTCTATTTTTCCTGGTAAAAAAGATCCAGGATTTGTCAAAATAATCCTATCTTCAAATTCATTCAAATATATTCTACCACCATAAGTATACTCTGAATGTGCAATACAGTTGTTTAATAATTCTCTTAGCAACCACATATCATATTGCTTTGTCTCTGTTGGAAATAATGTAAGCTGATTCGGCATATAGCGATAGGTAAGATTTCTTATTTTTCCAAACAATCGCTCACTCAACGTAATATATGGAATCTTAAATATTTCATAATCACTAACATCATTTTTTGAATCATATACTCTCCATGATGCCTCAGGAACCGTTTTAAAC
>CAKSGI010000410.1 GCA_934454005.1 uncultured Eubacteriales bacterium
TTTATGAATAATAAAGAACAAAATGTAGAAATAAAAATAAAAGAAAAAAAGGTGTATTTAACTGATAATAAAAATGATATGAAGCAAAGACAAGATTTTAATATGTTTCAAAAAGAAACAATTTCATCGGCTTTAAGAATATATACTGGTAAAAATTATAGCGAGAAAGACTTAAAAATGTTTATTGAGTATATAGAAAAAAATATTAAATCAACAAAATCACCTAATTCCTTTAATATTAGAGTTGAAAGATTATATAATTTTATAATTAGTAAATATAGTGATTATGTTGAAATGATAGATTTCGTAAAAAAGGGTTTTAATCAAAATACTGATGAGCAATAACTTTATTAAACTTAAAAATAACTTATATTTAATAAATAACTTACTTTATTTTAATAAATAAAAAACAAAATGAAAGGTAGTGATAAACTTAATTTATACTATATTTTAAAAGTGATAAGTATTAAAGACTTATCACTTTATTTTTTTAGTTAACCTCATCAAATAGTTGTCTTATATCTATTCCTAAAGCATTTGCAATTCTACCTAAAGTATCAAGACGTGGACGTCTTACTAATTTTAAACTTTCTAAATCTCTTATAAATTGGTGTGTAAATTCACTTTTATCAGCAAGTTCTTGAGTAGTCATATTTGCCAGTTTTCTATACTTTTTGATATTAACTCTTGCAATATAATAGTAATAATCAGGATTGTTCTTGTTTTTCATTATCATCACCTATATATATTGTCGCAAAAATTGAGAAAAATATATGTCTTACAACTAACGACAAAATACAAAAAATGTGATATAATTAAATTGTCTTATTGGAGGTGAAATAATGCTAAAAAGAATATTTATAATTATTGGTATTATTAGTATGATAGCAATTAGCATAATGACTTTTATAATACCAAATAACCCATACGAAATTATACCAGCACTAACTATTATGAGTTTTGATAAACCATTATGGCTTTGTATTATTGTAGGTGGAGGTTTTATATATTTACTAATTTTATATTCTATTTACGATAAGATAGAGGAAAAATGCTAAAACCATGTTATAATAGAATATGAAAAGAAGTTTGTAATATGAAAAAAACAAGTTTAATTTTGTTAAGTATAATAGTCTTATTTGGTATATGTGGTTGTGGCAAAAAAGATTTTAAAGGTAAGACATTTATAAATGAAGACTTAAGTGTTTATTATACTGATACGCAAGGGAATATTTTAGAGTGGGACAAAGATACATATAATTATTTTGAAATAGAAAAGCAAAAAAAAGAAGGTTATATAAAAACCAATTATTATGAATTAAAATATATTTATAGTTTTATATCAAACTCTGTTGTTAAATATGAATATAAAAAAGATGGCTATACTGAAAAAAGTTATAATTGCGAATATAATTTTGAAGATAATAATACACTAAAAATTAAATGTGATAATAATATAGAGATATTAAAATATAATAAGGAAAATAATTGTATAATTGATGAATATGAAAGAGAATATTGTATTGAATAATATAAATTATATATTTTGAAAGGAGTAATAAAATGGCTTTAATTAAATGTAATGAATGTGGAAAAGAAATAAGTAATAAAGCTACTAAATGTGTTCATTGTGGCAAAAAAGTAATAAGTAAAGAGCAATATATAAGAAAACAAGAGAAAAAAGATAAAAGGAAAAGAACAAAAAAAGAAATTAAAAAAGTTATTTTAATATTCATCTCAATATTTGGAATAATACTTTGCTATATTATATTAGGTTTATTATTTCCTAAAAAAAGTATAGATTTTACTACTAAATATAAAAATTATTTAGATTATGCTTTAGGTGATAATTGGAGTGTAACAAATATTGAAAAAGTTAAAGGTTTTAAAAATTTTTGGTTTCATGATTATTATATTTGGACTATATCATATAAAGATAATAACAATGAATATCAAACTTTAAAAATATATAATGACGATTTAAAAGAATGTAAAAATGAACAATTATGTAGTGACTATATGTTTGCCCTTTCAATTATTTATCGTTATAGAGAAAAAGTAAATGATATGTTAAAACAATCTAATACAAGTGAATTAGATGAGTATATAAATATTATTGATTTATATGAGGGTTATGAAGATAATTTATTGGTTGCTAAAGATACTTTAAATATTATTGATGATAAAAGCGGATTGTCTTTTAAAGACATTTCTCTTGATAAATTAGACAATAAATATTATTTTTTAGAACAAAGTGTGTTATAT
>CAKSGI010000411.1 GCA_934454005.1 uncultured Eubacteriales bacterium
ATAATATACATTTTCAAAAATATTTATTTTTTTCAATCTTTGCACAATATTACTTGCTCCATTAAATGACGAAAAAACATAAACATCAACTTTCTCTTTCTCAAACATTTCATATTTTAACTGAATTGTTCTAAATATATGTATAGGTGTTCTGCAAAAAAAAGCTATCATTTTTTCTCCTTTATACCAAAGATTTACACTTTTCTATAAACTCATCAAATGAAGCATATCTAGGATTCTGTCTTATTAATTTTAGATTTTTCATACAATCTTCGTAATTTCCCAGCAATTCCATTTCGTATTTATATCTCGGTATTTTTTCATAGTCTTTATCATCATTCCATAACCAAAAATAATCATAAAATATAGTATTATCAGGCCACTTTTTATATCTATTATAATAACCGACAGCCAAATCAATAGCTTCTTTCTCCTGTCTGTCAGAATATTTTTTTAAATAACTATTGTCAATCTTATGAATAACTTTTGCCGGATTTCCAACAGCTACGGAATTAGCCGGTATATCTTTAGCAACAACACTTCCAGCACCAATTATGGAATTTTCACCAATAGTTACGCCCTTCAATATTACAGTATTTACTCCAATAAAAACATTATCTTTAATAACAACATTTCCGGATGCACCATATAATCTTGAATATTTTTTCTTAACTACACTCCAATCATAACTATGTGTCAATATTATAACACCTCTAGTTATTTGAACATCATTACCAATTTCAACCATCCAAGGATATTGTTCATCAATAAATGTTTCTCTCGGAGAAAAAATCACAGTTCTTTCACCAATTTTTACTCCCAATCCTTTCAGATATTTAATATAGGTTTCTGATGAATATCTATTGCCATATAATATTTTTTTTACAAATTCTTTAATAAGCATATCAATCACCAACTTTTTTAATTGTATTATCCGTTATTTCACTCATAGCTAAAGGTATAATAACATATATTAATGTAAATATATAATATTCAAAAACATTATCAGTAAGATACAATACAAAAGAATATACAGTAAACATTAAATATATTGCTGCAACTTTATCTGAAAATTCATTCTTGAATTTTATTGTTTTAATCTTTATGACATATATTATCCAAGCAATAAAACCAATAAATCCTAATTCTATATATTTCTTTAAGGTATCACTATGCATTCCCGACAATAGCATCCAGCCTTTGTATAATGTTCCTCTAGTTCTAAGTTCTTCTATAAGTTTATCAACATATGACAAACCGTGCCCCATAAATGTAGGTTTAAATTCAAAATATCTTGTCATAAATTCATAAGTATACAATCGACCCATAAAATTAACATTATATTTTTCTGCCAATATTGAAAGTAATCCACTTGATGCCAAAAAAACATATATCAATGATACTGCCAAAACAACTCCTGTTATTACTGTTGTTTTAAAAGATAATTCTTTTCTTTTTCTACCTATGAAAATAAATAAAATAAATGTTATCGCTATTGCTGCAAATTCAATTCGTTTATATCCCCAAATAACATACAATATCGATATAATTATCTTGCTATATAAATGTTTTATATTCTCCTTTTTGCCAAAATACACAAAATATATAAGGAAAAATCCCATTGCAAATGTCAAGTCATGAACTTCAAATATTTTTGTAATTTGCACCGTATCTTTAAGTGTAAACATATATCTTAAAGTATCAACAGGACTTCCAAAAAACGCCATACAAATAGATCCGATAAAATATGATATAATTAATGAATACCATGTATAATCTATTATTTTTTTACCTAAAACTATATATGATATACAAGCATATAATATACAAATTCCAAGATAACCAACTGTGCTTATAAGACGTGTTACGTAACGTATATTTTCAACGCGTGATATACCTGTAATCCACAAAAAAATTGTATATATAAACATAGCTGCTAATGGTACAATCGCATATTTAAAATGAATTTTTGCTATTTTATTCTCTTTTTTCTTTTTAAATATATATGGTATTGTATACGCAATCCATAGAAGTGATAAAATATATTTTAAAATAGGTTTTACAGTAACTCCGTTAAATTTGAAAGTTACATTTAACGTAGTTATTATGATATATATTAATACATTTAACTTGATTTTCATTTTAAAATTCTTCCTAATATCATAAATAAATATTTTAATGGTATCTTAATCGCATTAAAATATAAATCATTCTTGAGTTAGTTTTCAACATTAATTTCTTCAATATTTTTAAGCTTAATGAATC
>CAKSGI010000412.1 GCA_934454005.1 uncultured Eubacteriales bacterium
ACCCAATAGATTATGATATGGATATAGAAAAATTGAACTTGTCAGTGAGAAGTTTTAGCTGTTTAAAAAAAGCAGGAATAAATTCACTAGGAGATTTATCACAACAATCAGAAGAGAGTTTAATGAAAATAAAAAATTTAGGAAAACATGCTACAAAGGAAATAATTAGTAAATTATCAGAATATGGTATTACTTTGAAAGAATATGATGATGATTTAGAACAATGGCTAGGAGGCGAGGCTCCAGAAGTTCAAGGAACTGCAGAAGGATATTCAATTAACGAATTTGGTGAAATTGAAAGAAAAGATAATGATTTACAAGAATTAGAAAGTTTAAGAGATAAAAAACAACAATTACTAGAACAACAAAGGAAAATTGAAGAAACAGAAAAATTAGTAGATGCTATGGAGAACCAAGGACAAAAACTTGATGAATAAAGGAGAAGAAGATGGGAAAACATTTAGAGGAAAAATCATTAATTACTGTAAATGAAAAAAGTATATTTAATAAAATAAAAGCATTTTTTAGAAAACTATTATTCTTTAGAAATAAAAGCACAAAGAATGAACCTAACATAGTACAAATAGCAAATGATGAAATTAGATCTAATAAACAAAAAGATGCTTTTATGGAATCTATTAGAGATGTTGAAAATGAAGAGACTAAATTATTAAAATTACAAAAGCAATTTGATAGTGGAGAAATAGATAGGAGTGCACTTACAAGGGAACAAATTGCAGATTTAACAGCTTTATATAAAAAACAGATTAGTGATTTAGAGCAATCAAATGAAAGAAGAATTAATAAAATAAAACAAAATAAAAACGGAGCAGCATTCTTAAAAGATATTCAGACTATAGAGAATGAAGAAACAAAGTTATTAAAACTTCAAAAACAATATGATAACAGACTAATTGAAACAAAAGATTTAACTAAAACTCAAATAAAAGCACTGATTAATTTATACAAAAAACAAATTAATGAATTAAGCAAAAGCAATGAAAGAAGAAAAGAAAAATTATTGATATATAGAAATAAAATACAAAATGCATAGATAAAAATGGAATATCGATTAGACATAGAGCTAATCGATATTTTATTGCTTTTAACAAGAAACATTATAGTAGCAAAACTACCCTATACTGTAAAAGTACCAAAATTAGCAGACATTTTAACAAAAACGAGTTATAAACCTGCTAACAAAAGTCAATACTTTTTAAAAAAATCTTTTTTTAGTTTTCAGGCACAACTAATAACACTCTAAAAATAGAGTGCTTTTCACACATTATGTAACCTTATGATTATGAGTTATATACTTCCATTACTCTTGCATAATATATTCGTAGAAATTTGTTTAGTCCAGCTATTTTTGCTACTTTTTTAGGTTTACCTTCTTGTTCCTTCTTTAATATATAAAGATATACTGCATCACCAGATGGTTTGTGTGTTTTTAAAGATTGCATAACTTCATAACCTACACTTCTCAATAAAGCTGATCCCCTCTTAGATATTCTTCTGTTTAGTCCTAAATATTGACCTGACTGGTATGGCGGAGAATCTATACCAGCATAAGCGATTAATGCTTTTGAACTGTGAAATCTTCTGATATCACCAACTTCAGCTATTAACCTAACAGCTAGTTTGTTTCCAACTCCACCCATATTTCGAACAATAGAATATTCTGCTGTTCTCTTGGCATATTCATTCATTTGTGCTAAAATAACATTAAGAGTTTTATTTATTTTTTTAATTACTCTGACAGATTCTGAAACCATTATAGAGGTAATAGGGTTTTGGGAATCTAATGTAGGGATACTATTCTTAGCATAATTATATATTTCTAAGGCTTTAGTTGTGCTAGGTTGGTATCCATTTTTTTTATTCCAGTTTAAATAATCTTCAATAAAAGCAGATTCACTCATTTTAGAAATATTATCGAAATGTATATAATTTTCGGCAAAATCCACCAACTTATCCCTCTCAAAATTATCGTTATTTTGACTTTTGATTATTTTTTTGATTCCAGGTAAAGTTTGATCCAGAATTGAATAAAAATATAGATATTCCTTTACTCTCATCTCAATATAATGAGCATATTGTCTACCAAGTATTTGCAATTGATGGTATTCATTTTCCTGTAGTTCATATTTTTGTAAGTGATACCAATTATCAATTCCATAGTTTGCTATTTTAATGGAATCAATTTTATCTGTCTTAGCAGCTCGTAGAGAACAAGTAGCATATTTATGCATAGCTAAAG
>CAKSGI010000413.1 GCA_934454005.1 uncultured Eubacteriales bacterium
GATGAAGCGGCCGAAAAACGTGAAGAACGTGAAGAAAAGATTGAAGAAAACAGGCAGGAACGCAAAGAACAGGAAGAGATTCTTAGCAAAGATGCTGATGCTGACAAGCTTGAACAAAATCTTTCTTTACAGAAACAGACAGATAATAATATCACTGATGTTCAGAAGAATATCCAGCGAATGATAAAAGAAAAAGGTCTGGTCAATGAAGATATTAAAGGAATCGAGATTGATTTGAACTTTTAAGAAGAGTGATAACTATTTTACACGGATGTAAGAAACTTGCTACGGATGGCACATTTATTTGTGCTGTCCGTTTTTTTATACAGATACTGGGGAAGGAGATTTTTTATGAGTGATATACAGAGTGCAGTAAACAGCTTTAAACTTAGTTTTTTCAAAAATAATAAGACACAAAATAATAATAAAGTGACTGAAAAGCTGTTTGCCAAATATAAGCTAAAATCCGAAGATGAACAACAAAAGGAATCACAGGTAGACACAAGTACGATAGGACTTACGTTAAAAGATGCAGTGGATTCGATATTTGACCCGACAACCGGCATGTCAGATGAAGAAAAAAAGAAATTTATAGACAAGCTTTATAAAAAAATAAAATCAGGCAAGAAACTTTCGGCTGACGAAATGCAATATTTAAGAATGAATGACCCGGTTACATATGCAAAAATGGCAAAAGTACTGATTCAGAGAAAGGCACTTGAAAGCAGACTTAAACAGGCAAAGTCAAAAGAAGAGGCATTAGAAATATATACTAGTGCAAAATCAAGGATAAGTGATGATGACCCGGCAAGAGAAGAATTGAATGCAGCATATGATGATGCATATGGTGAATTTAAAAAATCAGAGCAGTATAAAAAACTGCCTGCAACAGAAAAAGAAGCAAAGGAGAAAGAAAAAAATGGCAGAAGTAGGAGCGGTTGGAACAAAGACATCACAGGAGACACAGAATTCACAGAAAACGAAGAAGAAACATACGAATTCGGAATTTCTGGAGATTTTGAGGGAGAGGAATGAAGAACTGAAAGAAAAAATCCTCAATGGTGAAACAGAAGAATCGGTTGCAATCGGAGCAGGTTCATATACGAAATCAGAATGGAGCAAGTTTTTGAAGGATTTTGATGATGCACAGGATATGATAAAACAGCAGATTCGAGAAGAAATAACAAAACGCGTAGAAAAACAGGAAAAGACTGAAGAGCTTGAAGATGAAAAATTTGAGAAAGATATAGATAAAGATATACAGGATAAAAAAGAATTAGAAAAAGAATATGAATATGCACAAAAATTTTAATATATAAAACAATTTCCGCATAAGTTAAGAAACCCCGGCAGGCAAGAAGAAAAGGTCTGCCGGGATTTTTATGTCAAATATGGTAATAAAAAACTATTTTGAAATTCAAAATAATTGTTGACAGCACGTATAGAGTTGTGATATAAAATTAATTGTTTGATAATCAAAGTAAGATAATCAAAATGTAAGATTATCAAACTAAAAAGCAGTAATTGTTCTGCGGAAAGTGACAGATATGTATTTATGAAAGCTACGATTATTGGAACGGGAAGTTATATTCCTGAGTACATACTTACGAATCAGGAACTTTCAACAATGGTTGAAACTGATGATGAGTGGATTGTAACGAGAACGGGTATCAGTGAGAGAAGAATACAAAAATCGGGTGATGTTGCTGATATGGCAGTCAATGCCGCATTAAAGGCACTTGATAATGCCGGGATTAATTCAGAGGATATTGACTTGATAATAGCAGCTACTTCAACACCTGATTATCTGTTTCCTAATTGCTCATCAATAATCCAGAAGAATACAGGTGCAATAAATGCAGTGTGCTTTGATATAAGTGCGGCGTGTTCGGGATTTATTATGGCATTATCTGCCGCAAAAGCTTACATTGAGGCAGGAATGTATAAGAAAGTTCTCATTGTATGCAGTGAAAAAATGTCTGGAATAACAGACTGGAAGGACAGAAGTACATGTATCCTTTTTGGCGACGGTGCAGGAGCATGTGTTGTTGAAAGCAGTGAGCAAGAAGGTGTGAAATCAGTCGATTTACACAATGAAGGAATGCTTGGAGAAGTTCTTACCGCAAAAAGAAATGAAAATATAGTAATGAATGGGCAGGAAGTATTTAAGTTTGCGGTAAAAAAAGTTCCTGAAACAATTAATACATTGTTAAAAAAAGAAAATACAGATGCCAAAGATATAAAATATTTTATTTTACAT
>CAKSGI010000414.1 GCA_934454005.1 uncultured Eubacteriales bacterium
TATCATCGTGGAGAGCCATTTGGAGTTTTTCATAACAATACTTATCATGCATATAATGGATCACATTTAGTGTGTTTACATAAAGTTTAGAAAGCCATGTGCAAATAACATCAAATTTTTTCATAACATCGTCATAATCTAGATATTTACCTCTAACGGCTAATAGTTCTGGAGCTACTTGTTCTCCTGTTATTTCATCTCTTCCTCCGTTAATTGCGTATAGTAGGGCCTTTGCTAAATTTGCACGAGCTCCAAAAAATTGCATCTGTTTTCCTATTCTCATAGCAGATACACAACAAGCAATAGCATAATCATCACCAAATTTTTTACGCATAAGATCATCATTTTCATATTGAATAGAAGAGGTTTCTATTGAGATTTTAGCACAGTATTTTTTGAAATTTTCTGGCAATCTTTTACTCCAGAGGATGGTTATATTAGGTTCAGGTGCAGGCCCTAAATTTATAAGAGTATGCATGAAACGATAAGACATTTTAGTTACCATATGTCCACCATCTGTAGATCTACCACCAATACATTCAGTAACCCAAGTAGGATCACCAGAAAACAACTCATCATACGCAGGAGTCCTTAAAAATCTCACCATTCTCAATTTCATTACAAAGTGATCAACAAATTCTTGAATTTCTTCCTCTGTATAAACATTATTTTCTAGGTCTCTTTGGGCATAAATATCTAGAAAAGTAGATATTCTACCCAGTGACATCGCGGCACCATTTTGTTCTTTAACTGCTGCAAGATATGCAAAATATAACCATTGTATTGCTTCTTTAGTGTTTTTAGCAGGCATAGTTATATCAAAACCATATCCACATGCCATTTTTTCGAGCTTTTTTAATGCCCTAATTTGTTCCACTAGTTCTTCTCGTGATTTTATAGATTCTTCATCCATAGTATCATATGCAGAATTCTGATGAGATTTTTCTTTTTCTTTTATCAAAAAGCTAGTTCCATATAGAGCTACTCTGCGATAATCTCCAATAATTCTTCCTCTACCATACGCATCAGGAAGACCTGTTATTATGCCATGATGTCTGGCCTTTTTCATTTCATTTGTATAAACATCAAACACTCCATCATTGTGAGTTTTTCTATATTTAAATATTTTATTTATATTAGGATCAATTTTATACCCATATGCTTCAAGAGATTTCATTACCATTCTTATTCCTCCAAATGGCATAATAGCTCTTTTTAAAGGTTTATCAGTTTGCAAGCCTACAATTTGTTCTAACTCTTTTGATATATATCCTTCATCAAAAGAATCTATATCAGAAACGATGGAGGTTTCTATGTCTAAAACTCCTCCAGAATTTCTTTCTTTTTGCATAAGATTTTTTACTTTTTCCCAAAGACCTAAAGTTCTTTTAGTAGGCGGAGATAAAAACGATTCGTCTCCGTCGTATTGGGTATAATTTTTTAAAATGAAATCTTGTACATCTACGAACTGAGTCCAATTTCCTTTTTTAAATTCCATTTTTATATCATTTCCTCTCTTAATTTTAGGTATAACTATAGATACAACTATTTGTCAAATTTTATATTTCCCCAAATAATAGCCATTTATTATATAGTTAATAACCAAAACTTCCTGATAAAGATTCATCATTATTAACCCAATCAATTACGTTAATAGTTGAATAATCATTTTCTGTGTTTCTAATTATAATTTCTTTTATTCCGGCGTTAATTACAAGCCGTTTGCACATAGAGCAAGAGGAAGCATTTTTAACATATTCATTATTTGACATATCTTTTCCCACCAAATATAACTTTGAATCTATCATATCAACTCTAGAGGCATGAATAATTGCATTAGCTTCAGCATGTACAGATCTACAAATTTCATAGCGTTCTCCTCTTGGAATATTCAGATGTTCTCTAAGGCAGTACCCTATATCAGAGCAATTTTTTCGCCCTCTTGGAGCTCCACTATATCCCGAAGATATTATTTGATCATTCTTTACAATAATTGCTCCATAGTTTCTTCTAATACATGTCCCACGTTCTAACACTGTTTCGGCAATATCTAAATAATAGTTTTCTTTGTCTCTTCTAAACATTATATTTTTCTCCTTTTACATTTTTATACTATATATTTTATCATAATAAGACATATTTTTAAAGTTGCAAGTGCATGCGTTTATTTGTTTTTTTCCTGACCCTAGAATATTACAATATCTAAAATATTTTATTGATAATTTTTTTTTGCTATGGTAAAATATAACAAATTATAAT
>CAKSGI010000415.1 GCA_934454005.1 uncultured Eubacteriales bacterium
GAGTATAAAAGAGTGATTCTTGACTATATTCGGGAAAAACATCCGCAGCTTATGCCGCTGTATGATGAGATTTATCAGCACGGAAATCGCAGTTATTGGGAAACGTTAAACAGTCGTCTGTCGAAGTTTGCACTAGAAGAGGGGGTTCGCTATGTACGAAATGATGATAGCTTCACGCAGCCGTTTGATGCACCGCCTACCATTGTGAACTTCTTCTATCACGAGGAGATCAAAAAGTCCGCCAAGAAATGAAAATAGCTGTGTCGAAATTTCCCGGAGGTGAAACAACCAGGCGAATCATTGAGTCGCAGATCATCGGCAGTGTCATTCAAAAAGTTAAAGTGCTGAACGAGCAGGTCATCGCCCACCCCAAATACAGAACAGTTTGTCGAAAGCTTCCCGAAGCAGAAACAGTTTGAAGCGAAAGCAATCACCTTGTAGCAGAAGATTGAAATACAGGGACAGGACGAAAATATTGAAAAGTTCATTTAGAAAGCATACAAGTATGTCGGCATTTAAGAATTGGATGGCTATTCTCTGCTTTTTGATTTTACTGTTTTATGACCACCCGACATTTAACAGATATTTTTACTATATGTCTATTCATTTGTTTCTGCTATGTATGTTCTTTTTGCTCTTTGCTAAACTTCTTAGGTCGACCCTCTTTAAAGTTTGGATTTAACTAACTCTTTTCCCTATTGTGTACGTTCAATAATCATGTTACGTTCCATTTCTGCTACTGCTAACATGGTTTGAAGAAAGAACCTTCCCATTGTGGTGTTTTCCAATAAGTCTACATTGAGTACATGCACTTTTATATTCCGTTTAAATAAATCATCTATAATAGCAATTCCCTCTTTTGAGTTTCTGGCAAGGCGATATAACTTTGTGACTAACAATGTATCTCCCTCTTTCAAAAGAGATAACACCTTTTTCAATTCCTCACGTTCCATATTGGTGCCTGTGAATTTTTCTTTGTAAATGACTTCACAATTTTCTGCTTGTAATTGCTGCAATTGTACTTCCAAATCTTGGTTTATTGTACTTACCCTTGCATACCCGTATTTCATTTCAAAATTCCCCCAAAAAGCATTAATTTTCGTGTTCACTTTTGACCACAAGTTTTGATACAAGCAAACATACTGG
Organism: uncultured Eubacteriales bacterium; assembly: GCA_934454005.1. The sequence continues at coordinate 1,147 of CAKSGI010000415.1, forward strand.
TTTTATCACATAGTAGTTTAGGAGGCAATACTTTTAAATTTTGACACCAGTAATCTATTTCTTGAAATATCAAAAGCAATATTAAATGAGTCTCTTTTTGTAGAATGTTTGGTTATTTTGTCAATTGGAAGAAAACGGTATTCTTTCTATAATTATAGTTGTGTGATATTTTCACATAATTTTTAGAAAGGACATATTTTAAATGATTAAAAACAAATGTAAGAAAATAGTTTCAGCCATGCTGCTGATGACAATGATCGCAACCATATTTTCTACAAATGTATTTGCTTGTAAAGGAGGAGCAATGGCAAGTTGTTGCGGTGTCAAAATGTATGATTCCGATGAAAATCTTCTATATACAGAAGATAACACAGGTGATATCTTAAATGAAAAAACACATGAGAAAAGTAAAGTAGAAAACGTAGATTCAATAACGGGTATGCGTATAGAAGGAATAAAAAATATTGCTCCTAATTACTTTTGTAATTATAAAAATTTAACCTCTATAACCATCCCTAATAGTGTAACTAAAATTGATAAAAAAGCCTTTAAGGATTGCACAAAGTTAAAATCCGTAGAAACGGATAGTAATATGGTAGTTAATTCTTTCAAAAGTTTATTTAGTGATTCTTATAATTTAACATCTGTGACGATTAAGGATGGTGTAACAGAGATTAACGATAGTGCATTCAAGGGATGCACAAGCTTAAAGGAGATAACTATCCCCAAAACTGTAACTAAGATAAGCAAACATGCATTTGATGGATGTACAAGTTTAGCCAAGATAACTATAGATAATAATATGGTAGTTAATTCTTTCAAAAATTTATTTAGTGATTCTCCAGTTTTAACATCTGTGGAAATAGGTAAAAGTGTAACATATATTGATAATGGAGCATTTCAAGGTTGTACAGACTTAGAGTCAATAGATATTTCTAATAGTAGTGTAGCAAAGATTGGTGCTAATGCATTTAGTGGATGCACAAATTTAACTTCCATAGCTATTCCAAACAGCGTAAAAACAATAGGTGCTAATGCATTTAGTGGATGCACAAATTTAACTTCTATAACTATTCCTAAGAGTGTAAAAACGATTTATAATAGGGCATTTT